>NZ_JBMDWE010000005.1:0-163508 GCF_053579655.1 Gelidibacter sp.
ACCGAGGAAGGCTTTTTTTTTTAGATATGAAACAGATTACTGTCATTATTAGCATCATTATTATTAGCTCCAGTTAGTTGATACAGCATGCTATTTCCATAAAAGCCTGTATCAATTGAGATACAGGCTTTTTTTATTATAAAGTTTAATGATTTGAACATCATAAATAAATCAAGCTAACCAAATGTATTTCAGATATTTAAATATCAAACACATACACTGAGTTTAGTCTTAAACTGTAAATTAAGAACCAAGAGAAAAAGACAAATACTAATTTTAGAACTTTAAATGACTATGAACGCGTATTCCAATAACCAAACCATAATTTACCACAACGGTGAATTTTTAAAACCTGAAACTGCAAAGACCAGTTTATACAGCCAAACTTTACACTATGGCAATGGCGTATTTGAAGGTATCAGAACTTATAAAACCGCTGATGGCACAAAAATTTTTAAAGCCGAAGAACACTATGAGCGTCTAAAATATGGTGCTAAAGTGATGGGCATTCCTTTCAAATACACCGTTGAAGAGCTTATTGCAATTACCTACGATCTTTTAAGAAAAAACCAATTGGAAGATGCTTATATCCGACCATTGATTACTACAGGTGACAATATGGGATTATATACTTCAAAGGAATCAATCTTGACTATTCAGTGCTGGGCCTGGCCAAAATTAATGGGCGACACTTTACTCCGTGTCAAAACCTCATCGTTTGAACGTCCAAACCCAAAATCCTGCTTTGTGGAAGCGAAGGTTACAGGACATTATATCAACTCCATCTTATCCACCAATGAAGCGAAAGACGCAGGTTTTGATGAAGCTTTATTGCTCGATATGTATGGGAATGTTGCCGAATGTTCGGGAGCAAATATCTTCATGCAGAAAGACGGCAAACTTTTCACGCCTAAAAAAGGCAGTATCATGGCTGGAATTACACGTTCTACCATTTTAGAAATTTGCGAGCAAGAAGGCGTTCCAGTTGAAGAAAAGCATTTCAAACTGGACGAATTGAAACAAGCCGACAGTGCATTTTTTACGGGAACAGCAGCAGAAGTTGTTGGCCTAAAATCATTGGACGATTATGAATTTCCTTTACAATGGACCGATTCTTTAGGTCATAAATTAATGAAGTTGTACCAAAAAGAAGTTTTAGGACAACGCACAAACAAATTATCAGAAGCATTATGAGTGAATTAAATAAATATAGTAAAACAGTTACACAAGATCCTACACTTCCAGCGGCACAAGCGATGTTGCACGCCATTGGTTTAACGGATGAGGATTTGAAAAAACCTTTTATAGGGATCGCCAGTACAGGATATGAGGGCAATCCTTGTAATATGCACTTGAATGATTTAGCGGTACATGCTAAAAAAGGAACAGAAAATGCTGGATTGGTGGGCTTAATTTTCAACACCATTGGCGTTAGCGATGGGATTTCAAACGGTACGCCGGGAATGCGTTTCTCATTGCCTTCCAGAGATATCATTGCCGATTCCATGGAAACTGTTGTGGAAGCCATGGCTTATGATGGTTTGATTACCGTGGTTGGCTGTGATAAAAACATGCCAGGTGCTTTGATGGCCATGTTGCGTTTAAATCGACCTTCAGTGTTGGTTTATGGTGGCACCATTGCTTCAGGATGCCATAATGGTAAAAAATTGGATATTATATCAGCATTTGAAGCCTACGGACAAAAAGTTGCAGGAACCATTGATGAAGAAGAATTCCAAGCTGTAGTGCATAAAGCCTGTCCAGGAGCAGGAGCTTGTGGCGGCATGTACACGGCCAATACTATGGCTTCGGCCATTGAAGCTTTAGGAATGTCATTACCTTTTAACTCTTCAAATCCTGCGCTTAGCGATGGAAATCTGAAAGAAAAAGAATCGGTTAAAGCAGGTGAAGCCTTGCGTTTATTGTTAGAAAGAGATATCAAACCTTCAGATATTGTCACTAAAAAATCAATTGAAAATGCCTTCAAATTGGTTACCGTTCTTGGCGGTTCGACCAACGCAGTACTTCATTTTTTAGCCATCGCAAAAGCGGCTCAGGTAGAATTCACCTTAGAAGATTTCAAAAAGATCAGCGACAACACCCCATTATTAGCCAATCTAAAACCAAGCGGACAATATTCGATGGAAGATTTGCACAATATCGGCGGAATTCCTGGTGTCTTAAAATACATGTTAGATAAAGGCATGTTGCACGGCGATTGCTTAACCGTTACTGGAAATACCTTAGCCGAAAACTTAAAAGATGTTCCAAGTTTAAAAGAAGGTCAAGACATTATAGCAACACTTGAAAATCCAATAAAAGGAACAGGACACATCCGTATTCTATTTGGAAATTTGGCGACGGAAGGTGCCGTGGCAAAAATCACAGGAAAAGAAGGCTTGTCTTTTAGAGGAACCGCCAATGTATTTGACAGCGAAATTGCCGTCAATGAAGGTATCAAAACAGGAAAAGTCAAAAAGGGCGATGTGGTCATCATCCGCTATGAAGGTCCAAAAGGCGCTCCAGGTATGCCAGAAATGTTAAAACCAACCTCTTCTATTATGGGTGCAGGTTTGGGGAAAGATGTTGCCATGATTACGGACGGACGTTTCTCCGGTGGATCACACGGATTTGTAGTAGGTCACGTATCTCCCGAAGCTCAAGATGGCGGTAATATTGCGTTAGTTGAAAATGGCGATATCATCTTCATAGATGCCGTTAACAATACCATAGACATCGAAATTTCCGATGAAGAATTAGCACAAAGAAGAGCCAAATGGGTTGCACCTGCCTTAAAGTTTAAGCGTGGTGTGCTCTATAAATATGCAAAAACAGTTTCATCAGCATCTCAAGGATGTGTTACTGATGAATTCTAACAAGTACGATTATGCAAGAAACACAAACATTGAATAAAGAACAAAAAACAACAGCGACTACCATTCGTATTTCAGGTAGTGAAGCCATCATCAGATGTCTTATTGCTGAAGGTGTTGACATTTTATACGGTTACCCAGGCGGTGCGATCATGCCAGTGTATGATGAACTCTATAAGTTTAGAGATCAAATTCATCACGTGCTAACCCGTCATGAACAAGGTGCCACCCACGCCGCACAAGGCTATGCGCGTATTTCAGGAAAAGTTGGTGTTGCCATAGCCACCTCTGGACCAGGAGCTACAAATTTGATTACGGGCATTGCAGATGCTCAAATAGATTCCACACCAATGGTGTGCATTACAGGTCAAGTCGCCTCACATTTATTAGGTAGTGATGCGTTTCAGGAAACTGATATTATTGGCATTTCAACGCCAGTCACCAAATGGAACCATCAAATTACCAAAGCTTCTCAAATACCTGAGATCATCGCCAAAGCATTTTATATTGCCAGAAGTGGACGTCCAGGGCCTGTTTTGATTGATATTACAAAGGACGCTCAATTTGAAGAATTTGATTTTTCTTATGAAAAATGCACTCGCGTCAGAAGTTATAATCCAGTTCCAGCCACTGATATCGACGATGTGAAAGCGGCGGCACTTTTGATTAATTCCGCTAAAAAACCGATGATTGTTTGGGGACAAGGTGTTATCCTAGCAGAAGCAGAAGAAGAATTAAAATCCGTTATCGAAAAGACAGGTATTCCTGCAGCATGGACGATTCTAGGTGCATCAGCAATCCCGACAGCACATCCGTTAAATATTGGAATGGTCGGCATGCACGGTAACTATGCCCCTAACGTTTTGACTAATGAATGTGACGTTTTAATTGCCATCGGCATGCGCTTTGACGATCGTGTTACTGGTAATTTAGACAGTTATGCAAAACAAGCTCAAATTATTCACTTTGATATTGATCCTGCTGAGATTGATAAAAATGTGAAAACGGACGTTTCTGTTTTAGGAGATGCGAAAGAAAGCTTAACCCAACTATTACCACTTTTAAAAGCGAATTCACATACCGAATGGCATCAGAAATTTAAAGATTTGTACGCCATCGAGTTTGAAAAAGTTATTAAAGACGACTTATATCCAACCAAGGAAGGTTTGACCATGGGCGAAGTCCTTAAGGAAATCAATCTCCAAACCAAAGGAAATGCCGCTATCGTTTCTGACGTTGGACAACACCAAATGATCGCCTGTCGTTACGCCGAATTTACCACCACCAGAAGTAATATCACTTCTGGAGGATTGGGAACCATGGGATTCGCACTTCCGGCGGCCATTGGCGCAAAAATGTCGGCTCCCGGGCGTGACGTCGTCGCTATTATTGGTGATGGAGGTTACCAAATGACCATTCAAGAATTGGGAACTATTTTTCAACAAAGAGTCCCAGTAAAAATTGTGGTTTTGAACAATGAGTTCTTAGGAATGGTGCGCCAGTGGCAACAACTCTTTTTTGACAAACGCTACGCCTCCACAGAAATGACCAATCCGGATTTTGTGGCCATTGCCAAAGGCTATTATATCGATGCTCAAAAAGTCACCAAAAGAGAAGATTTAAAAAATGCCGTTGCTGAAATGATGAATTGTGAAGGCCCTTATTTTTTAGAAGTTTGCGTAGAAAAAGAAGGCAATGTCTTCCCTATGATCCCAAGTGGCGCGAGTGTTTCAGATGTGCGTTTGGAATAAAAGAGCGCTTGAAGTTGGAAGCACGGAGCTTGAAGACAATAATTATAACATAGAGAAAAAGAAAATAGAATAAAGAGAAAAGAAAATAGATGATGTTGAAACAATTTAAATATAAAGCTGAATCAAGTCTATTTTCTATGTTCTATTATCTTTTCTCTTAAAGCAAAAATCTGATTACAACAGAACAAAGAAAATAGAATAAATAGAAAAGATCAAAGATGATTTTTGAGACCATTTAAAAATGAATCCATAAAAGTCTATTTTCTATATTCTATTATCTAAAATCTTTTTAGAACAATGAGTGAAACTAAATTATATACCGTATCCATTTACACCGAAAACAATATTGGTTTATTAAACCGTATTTCGGCCATTTTTCAACGTCGTCATCTCAATCTTGAAAGTATTAATATTTCGGCTTCTGAAATTGAAAATGTATCCAAATGGACCATCGTCCTGGAACTAACCGAAGAACGTATGAAAAAAATTATCGGTCAGATAGAAAAACAGATCGATGTCATTAAAGCCTATTACCATACTGAAGAAGAGACGATTTATCAAGAATCCTGCATGTTCAAGCTCAGATCGAATTTGCTTTTTGACGAACGCCAAATTCAAAATATCATCAAAGAAAGCAACGCGCGCATTGTGACCGTTAACCGAGAGTTTTTCGTCATTGAAAAATCAGGTCGCAAAGAAGAATTAGAATTATTACATCGTGAATTAAGTGTCTTTGGCATCATGCAGTTTACGCGCTCAGGACGTATTGCAGTGACTAAAGACGAAATGAAAATATCAAAAATGCTAGAAGCATTTCAACATTAAAATCAAATAAAAATGTCAAATTATTTCAACACATTACCGTTAAGAATCCAATTAGAGCAATTAGGAAAATGTCGTTTTATGGATGCTTCAGAATTTGAAGATGGCATCAACGCATTAAAAGGAAAGAAAATAGTTATTATCGGCTGTGGCGCCCAAGGTTTGAACCAAGGTTTGAACATGCGCGATTCTGGTTTGGATATTTCTTATGCCTTACGTGATGCCGCTATTCAAGAAAAACGCGCTTCGTATAAAAACGCTGCGTCTAATGGTTTTACAGTAGGTACTTATGAGGAATTGCTTCCAACTGCCGATTTAGTCTTGAATTTAACGCCAGACAAACAACATACGGACGTTGTAAAAGCGGTCATGCCTTTGATGAAAAAAGGAGCAACATTAAGCTATTCTCATGGTTTTAATATCGTCGAAGAAGGCACTAAAATCCGCGAGGATATTACTGTGATCATGGTGGCACCTAAATGTCCGGGAACAGAAGTTCGTGAAGAATACAAACGCGGATTTGGTGTACCAACCTTAATCGCCGTACATCCAGAAAATGATCCTGAAAACAAAGGTTGGGAACAAGCTAAAGCATATGCTGTAGCAACTGGAGGCCATAAAGCCGGTGTTTTGGAATCGTCTTTTATTGCTGAAGTAAAAAGTGATTTAATGGGCGAACAAACCATTCTTTGTGGGGTGCTTCAAACCGGATCCATCTTAGCTTTCGACAAAATGATTGAAGTAGGTGTGAATCCTAATTACGCTGCAAAATTGATTCAATTAGGTTGGGAAACCATTACTGAAGCGTTAAAACATGGTGGGATTACCAACATGATGGATCGCTTGTCAAATCCAGCAAAAATCAAGGCTTTTGAAATGGCTGAAGAATTAAAGACTATCATGAAACCGTTGTTTGAAAAGCACATGGATGACATCATCTCTGGACATTTCTCACAAACGATGATGGAAGATTGGGCCAATGACGACGTTAATCTTTTAAAATGGCGTGCCGCAACTGGCGAAACCGCTTTTGAAAAAACAGAATTAACAACCGATCATATTTCAGAACAAACCTATTTTGATCATAGCGTCTTATTGGTAGCTTTTGTAAAATCGGGCGTCGAATTAGCGTTCGATACGATGGTAAGCGCTGGTATTATTGAAGATTCAGCATACTACGAATCCTTGCACGAATTACCATTGATTGCCAATACCATCGCAAGAAAAAAATTATTTGAAATGAACCGTGTGATTTCTGACACTGCTGAATATGGCTGCTATTTATTTGACCATGCCTGCAAACCTTTATTGGTAGATTTCATGAAAAACGTAGATCCAAAAACCATCGGAACTTCTTTTTCAACCTCTAATGCCGTCGATAATCAGGAATTGATTGCGGTTAATGAGGCCATCCGAAGCCACCCTATTGAAACTGTTGGAAAACGTTTAAGAGCAGCGATGACTGCTATGAAAGTTATAAAAACAGATGCTGAAGTAGAAGATTCAGTATTAGCGTAACAAACCATTGTAGCATCCTTAGGATGTGAATAAAATAAAAGGCAGGACTTCTGCGTCCTGCCTCTAAAGAAGTGTGATGAACGTTGAAACCAAAATATATTACCCAAGTATTGCCGCTGTAGAAGCAGCCGCCCGAAAACTACAAGATGTTGCCACAGTAACACCACTCATCGCCAACCAGCGTTATTCGAAAAAATTTGGAGCGAATATCGTTTTTAAACGTGAGGATTTACAGCAAGTGCGCTCTTACAAAATACGAGGCGCCTACAACAAAATGTCATCGCTGAGCCCATCGCAAGTTGAAAATGGAGTCGTGTGTGCAAGCGCCGGAAACCATGCGCAAGGCGTCGCATTATCTTGCAAATTATTAAAAATTAAAGGCACTATTTTTATGCCCTCGCCGACACCTCAACAAAAAATTGAGCAGGTCAAAATGTTTGGCGAAGACTATACTGAAGTCATTTTGGTAGGCGATACTTTTGACGATGCCAGTGAAGCTGCAAAGCAAGAATGTGAGCGTTTAAACAAAACGTTTATTCATCCTTTCAACGACGAAAAAGTCATTGAAGGGCAAGCCACCGTGGGCTTGGAAATTATTGATCAGGCACAGCATCCTATTCATTATGTATTTGTGCCGATTGGCGGCGGCGGACTATCGGCCGGGCTATCTTCAGTCTTTAAACAATTGTCTCCCAATACAAAAATTATTGGTGTGGAACCGAAAGGTGCTCCTTCCATGTTAACCTCCCTCAAAAACAAACGCAACACCGAATTAAAAAACATCGAATGTTTTGTGGACGGCGCTGCGGTAAAACGTGTGGGCGATTTAAACTTTGAGATTTGTCAGCAAAATGCAATTGAAGTCATTACCGTCGATGAAGGCAAAGTTTGTGAAACCATCCTCGATTTGTACAATAAAGATGCGATTGTTGTAGAGCCGGCAGGTGCTTTGAGCATTGCTGCTTTAGATCAATATGCCGATGAAATCAAGGGCAAAAACGTGGTCTGTATTATTAGCGGTAGCAATAATGACATCACGCGAACTGCCGAAATCAAGGAACGCGCACTTTTATATGCGAACCTCAAACATTATTTTATCATCAAGTTTCCACAGCGTGCTGGGGCACTTCGTGAGTTTGTGGTCGATATTTTAGGACCTACAGATGATATCACACACTTTGAATACACCAAAAAAACAAACCGTGATAACGGTGCGGCCGTCGTGGGATTGGAATTGAAATCAGCCGATGATTTACAACCGCTGATTACCAAAATGAAGCTCCATAATTTTTACGGCGATTACCTTAACGACAAACCCGAACTATTTCAATTTTTAGTATAAAACGAAAGCTATGAGCACAATACCAGAACAGTTTCGAATTAAATCATTAATCCATCAAAACAGCTATTTAGTAGATGGCGAATTAAAATCCTGGTCTGGAGAAAGCTCAGAAGTTCATTCTACCATTTCTTCAACTGAAGTGTATCAGCCCACTTTATTGGGCACTATTCCAACCTTAGGCGAAAAAGAAGCCTTGGACGCGTTGGATGCTGCTGTAAATGCCTATGACAAAGGTCAAGGATTGTGGCCTACCATGAAAGTGAAGGACCGCATTGATTGCATGGAAAATTTCACAACCCAAATGAAAACCAAGCGTGCGGAAATCGTCAAATTGCTCATGTGGGAAATTGGGAAAACCCTTCCTGATTCAGAAAAAGAATTTGACAGAACGGTCGATTATATTTACGATACAATCGAAGAATACAAACAACTCGATAGAGACAACGCCAAATTTGAAAAACATGACGGCGTCTATGCGCATATCAAAAGAGGCCCACTTGGCGTCGTACTCTGCTTAGGACCTTATAACTATCCATTAAACGAAACGTTCGCCCTATTGATTCCTGCATTGATGATGGGAAATACCGTCATCTTCAAACCAGCAAAATTTGGAGTTTTGTTGATTTCTCCTTTATTGGAAGCTTTTCAAAGCAGTTTTCCTAAGGGCGTTGTCAATATTCTATATGGTCGCGGAAGAACTGTTGCCACCCCGATCATGGAATCAGGGAAAATTGATGTTTTGGCCCTTATCGGCAACAGTAAATCAGCCAACGCGCTTCAAAACCAACATCCAAAAAGCAACAGACTTCGCCTCGTTTTAGGTTTGGAAGCAAAAAACCCAGCCATTGTGCTTAAAGATGCCGATTTGGATTTAGCGATCGATGAATGCATTGCAGGAGCGACATCATTCAACGGACAACGTTGTACAGCCTTAAAAATCATCTATGTACATGAAGCCATTGTGGACGAGTTCAACAAGCGTTTTTCTGAAAGAGTAGATGAATTAAAATTTGGAAATCCTTGGGAAGCTGGCGTGAAATTAACGCCTTTACCTGAACCAGATAAACCACAATACATACAGGAATTGATTGATGATGCCATTGAAAAAGGTGCCAAAATATTAAATAAAAAAGGAGGAGAAACTTCTGAAAACTATATTTTCCCTGCCGTTTTATATCCCGTGAATAAAGACATGCGCGTGTTTCAAGAGGAACAATTTGGTCCTGTGATCCCTGTCGTTCCATTTAAGGATATCGAGCAACCTTTGGATGATATGGCCGAATCAAATTACGGACAACAAGTAAGTTTGTTTGGCAGTGATATTAAAACATTAGCGCCATTGATCGATACCTTGGTCAATTTGGTATGTCGCGTTAACCTCAACAGTTCTTGCCAACGTGGCCCAGATGTGTATCCATTTACTGGCAGAAAAGACTCTGCTGTAGGCACTTTGAGTGTTCATGATGCACTCCGCTCCTTTTCCATAAGAACATTTGTCGCTTCAAAAGACAATGCTTATAACAATGCCATTTTAAAGAATTTATTAGATAGCAAAGCCTCCAATTTCGTGAGTACGGATTATATCCTTTAAAAAAAGTTAAAAAAAATTTGAGATATTAAATAAAATGTTACTTTTGAACCATGATTCTAATGAAAAATAAAATACGTCCATCAAGTCCCGCAATGGTATTGCGCAGACGCTGTGCATTCTAACCTTAAAGAAGCCACTAACGTATATTTATTTTTTTACCTTGATCAATTCACTACACATAATTTACTCTTCAAATCCAGTTGTTTTAAATAGCAACCGCATAAGGACATGTCATATATTATTCCGTCGCCCTTAAGGGTGCGCTATAATTTTGGAACCTAGGTGAGTCCGGTTCTTTTTTCCGACAATTTCATTTTTAATTTTTTTTTAATTTAAACATCAAGACAATGGAAATTGTTATTGCTAATAAATCTCATGCCGTTTACGCTCAAATCATTTGCGACACGATTGCAGAATCGGCGAAAGTAAGAGGTACCGGTATTGCTAGACGGACGCCAGAATACGTCATCTCCAAAATGGAACTTGGCAACGCGGTTATTGCTTTAGACGGCAGCACCTTTGCTGGCTTTTGTTATATCGAAGCTTGGGGTCATGGTAAGTTTGTTGCCAATTCTGGACTGATTGTTCATCCAGATTTCAGAGAACAAGGTTTAGCCAAGAAAATAAAGCAACGTGTTTTTCAACATTCGAGAGAGAAGTTTCCAGACTCCAAAATATTTAGTATCACCACCGGATTGGCCGTTATGAAAATGAACAGCGAACTGGGCTATAAACCCGTTACCTTTTCAGAATTGACCAATGACCAAAGTTTCTGGAATGGCTGTCAGTCTTGTAAAAACTATGACATCCTTCAACGTACCGAACAAAAAATGTGCTTATGCACAGGCATGTTGTACGACCCAAAATCCAAGAATAGTGACGAACCACAAGAAGTAAAAGCCAAGGTTTTCCAAAGATTAAAACAAATCAAACAGACCTTGTTTCTAAAAAAAGAAAATAAATCATGAGTAAAAAATTAGTTTTAGCCTATAGTGGCGGCTTGGACACCTCCTATTGTGCCGTACATTTAAGTAAGGATCTCGGATATGAAGTACACGCCGTAAGTGTGAATACTGGCGGATTTACTTCTGAAGAAATCCAAAAAATAGAAACAAACGCCTACAAAATGGGGGTTTCAACCTATAAAAATATTGATGCCGTTGCTTCTTATTATGAGAAAGTCATCAAGAATTTGATTTATGGAAATGTGTTAAAAAACAACACCTATCCTTTATCGGTAAGTGCAGAACGGATCATTCAGGCCATTGAAATCGTTGAATACGCCAAAAGCATCAACGCCGAATATATTGCCCATGGCAGTACAGGCGCTGGTAACGACCAAGTGCGTTTTGATATGATTTTTCAAACTTTGGCACCACATATCGAAATCATTACGCCTATTCGAGATTTGAAATTATCTAGACAGGAAGAGATTGATTACCTCAAAAGTAATGATGTGGACATGTCTTGGGAGAAAGCTAAATACTCGGTCAACAAAGGCCTCTGGGGAACCAGTGTTGGTGGCGAAGAAACTTTAACTTCAGAAAAACCATTGCCAGAACACGCCTACCCGTCGCAATTGGAAAAGCAAGGCGAAGAAAAAGTAACGCTTACCTTTAAAAAAGGACAGTTGGTAGCACTTAATGGCCAGTCTAATGCGCCAGAAAAAAATATTGAAGCCTTAAATACAATAGCTTCAGCTTACGCTATCGGTCGTGACATTCATGTTGGCGATACGATTGTAGGGATTAAAGGTCGTGTTGGTTTTGAAGCAGCCGCGGCACTTATTACGGTCAAAGCGCATCACTTATTAGAAAAGCACACCTTGACCAAATGGCAATTACAGCACAAGGAATACCTCTCTAGTTTTTATGGGATGCATTTGCACGAAGGACAATATTTAGATCCGGTAATGCGCAACATAGAAGCCTTTTTAGAAAGTAGCCAAGAAAATGTCTCAGGTGATGTGATTGTGAGCTTAAAACCTTACCATTTCACTTTAGATGGCATTAACTCTCCGCACGATTTAATGAATGCGAAGTTTGGTACGTATGGCGAAATGAACAAAGGTTGGACGGCAGATGAAGCCAAAGGATTTATAAAAATAATCGGCAATCAGAATAAAATTTATCATCAAGTAAATTCAGAATCATGATCGACGTAGGTATTATTGGAGGAGCAGGATACACGGCTGGCGAATTAATTCGTCTGCTGTTGAATCATCCAAAAGCACAGCTTAATTTTATTTATAGCACTTCTAACGCAGGAAATAAAATTTCTAAAGTGCATCAAGATTTGGTGGGCGATACCGATTTAGAATTTTCCAGTACCATCAATCCAGAAGTCGATGTTTTGTTTTTGTGTTTGGGTCATGGCAATTCCAAAGCATTTTTGGAAACGCATAAATTTTCTTCCAAAACGAAAATCATCGATTTAAGCAATGATTTCAGATTGGAAAAGGATCGCGATTTTGAAGGGATGCATTTTGTTTACGGCTTGCCCGAATTGAATAAGGACGCCATTAAAAAAGCGAATTATATCGCTAATCCAGGCTGTTTTGCTACAGGCATTCAATTGGCACTTTTGCCCTTGGCCGCAAATCATCTTTTAAAAAGTGATGTTCATGTCAACGCCGTTACTGGTTCAACTGGTGCAGGAACATCCTTGTCAGATACGACGCATTTTTCATGGCGCGACAATAATTTTTCGCATTATAAAGCTTTTAATCATCAGCATTTAGGAGAAATTAATGAAAGCATTCATATTTTACAAAAGGACGCCACATCTGAAGTGATTCTTATTCCTAACCGAGGGAATTTTTCAAGAGGTATTTTCGCCACGGCTTATACGGATTTTGACGGAAGCCTTGAAGACGCGAAAACACTTTATAAAACCTATTATAAAGACGCTGCATTTACGGTTGTTTCTGAGGAAGACATCCATTTAAAACAAGTGGTCAACACCAATAAATGCATGCTTCATCTGCAAAAACATAACAACAAATTGTTAATCACAAGTATTGTTGACAACTTATTAAAAGGTGCTTCAGGACAGGCCATTCAAAACATGAATTTGATGTTTGGATTTGAAGAAACTGAGGGGTTGAAATTAAAAGCAACTTATTTCTAGTAAAAACTAGATCAGGAAATTGATTTAATATAAGTTGAACCGCCATTATAGGCATTAATGAGATACCCGCCTTCGCGGGCATGTATATGAAAATAGCAATCATAGGCACAGGAAATCTGGGGAAATCCATCGCAAAAGGTCTGATTACCAATAATGCGATAACGACCTTATATCTTACCAAAAGAAATACGGAAGGTATCTCCGAATTTGAAGGCTATAAAAATGTCACGCTTACCACGGATAATAATTTGGCGGTCAAAAACTCCGATATTTTAATTTTCGCAGTGCAGCCGTCACATTTGGAACAGGTTCTAAAAGATATCAAGCCGCTAATTACAGATAATCACGTGCTCATTTCTACGGTTACCGGATTTGATATTTCCAAAATGGAAGCTATTATTGGTGCCGAGCAGTATATTATTAGAGCCATGCCAAACACTGCTATAGCCGTTGGAAAATCGATGACCTGCATTTGTAGTAATACACAGGGTGCCAAACGCATTAAAGTGGCTGAGGCTATTTTCAATCGTTTAGGGCATTCGTTGATCATTCCGGAATCACAAATGCAAGCGGCTACTGTGGTTTGCGCCAGTGGCATCGCATTTTGGATGCGTCTTATTCGTGCGACCACGCAAGCGGGGATTCAATTAGGTTTTGATGCTAAAGAAGCTCAGGAATTGGCCATGTACACCAGTGAAGGTGCGGCCAATCTACTAATTGCCAATGGCCATCATCCAGAGGAAGAAATTGACCGAGTGACTACTCCAAAAGGCTGTACCATTGAAGGCTTGAACGAAATGGAGCACAAAGGTTTAAGTTCGTCATTGATACAAGGTATGGTCGCCTCTTACAATAAAATCAGTAACATTAAAAAAGAACAAATATGAGTTTATTTAATGTCTATCCACTTTTTGACATCACGCCAGTAAAGGCCAAAGACCTTTCGGTTTATGATGATAAAGGTGTTGAATATTTAGATTTATACGGCGGTCATGCCGTGATTTCCATCGGACATTCCCATCCCGAATATGTGTCGGCAGTTTCAAACCAAGTCAGCAACTTAGGATTTTATAGCAACGCAATTCAAAATCCACTGCAAGAAGCCTTAGCCGAGGAACTCGGACGCATTTCAGGTTGTAAGGACTACCAATTATTTTTATGTAATTCGGGCGCAGAAGCGAATGAAAATGCCTTAAAACTGGCGTCGTTCCATACCGGAAAGAAAAATGTTTTAGCGTTTAAAAACTCCTTTCACGGACGCACCTCAGCAGCGGTTGCAGCAACAGATGATCCTAAAATTGTAGCGCCATTAAACGCACAACAGCATGTGGACTTTGTGACTTTAGGCGATTTGCACGCTGTTGAAAACATCCTTAAAAAAGAAGAAACCTGTGCCGTCATTATCGAATTGATTCAAGGTGTAGGTGGTTTGGATGAAAGTACGTCTGAGTTTTATCAAGGTCTGGAAAAATTATGCAAGACCTACAAAGTCATGTTAATTGCAGATGAAGTGCAGTCTGGATTTGGAAGAACGGGCGATTTCTTCGCTTTTCAAAAGTACGGCTGGGCACCGGATATTATTTCTATGGCAAAAGGCATGGGCAACGGTTTCCCAATTGGCGGTATTTTAATTCATCCAGATATTAAAGCCTCATTTGGATTGTTGGGTACCACTTTTGGTGGGAACCACTTGGCTTGCGCCGCATCTTTAGCCGTTTTAAAAGTTTTGGAAACTGAAGAGCTGATGAAAAACGCAGATGACATGTCGGCTTATTTTATTGAAAAAGCACAGAATCTACCACTTTTGAAAAGTATCAAAGGCCGCGGACTCATGTTAGGCTTAGAATTCGATTTTCCAGTGGCAGAATTAAGAAAGAAATTGATTCACACGCATAAGATATTTACAGGAAGTGCCAAAAATCCAAATTTGATACGGATTTTACCTCCGTTAACGATTCAGAAAAAACATATTGATTTGTTTTTCGATGCTTTAAAGCAGGAATTGTTGATGATGAATGGTGCTTAAAATCAATTGTAAAACCTCACAGATTTTTGAAACCTGTCAGGTTTGAAAAATGAACAAAGTTAAATTTAAGGGATTCCCAACCGATAGTTATCGGAATCGTGGGAAGTCATAAAAGATTCCGGCCTTCGCGGGAATGAAAAATAAATTTTCGATGAAAAAATACACCGAAATAAAAGACATTTCAAATCTTTCTGAAATGATAAAGGAAGCGATTTTACTTAAAATGCAGCCTTTTGAATTTTCGGAATTAGGAAAAAATAAAACCTTAGTCATGCTGTTTTTCAATGCGAGTTTACGAACGCGCTTAAGCACTGAAAAAGCAGCACGTAATTTAGGAATGCACGTGAGCATCCTTAATGTTAACGATGCCTGGAACATTGAATTTGAAGACGGCAGCATCATGAATGCCAACAGTTCTGAACACATCAAGGAAGCCGCACAAGTGATTTCTCAATATGCAGATATCATTGCAGTGCGCGCATTTCCAACGCTTACAGATAAAGCAAAAGATTCTTCAGAATACATTTTGAATAGTTTTATAAAATATGCCACCGTGCCTATCGTGAATATGGAAAGTGCCACGTCACATCCTTTACAGGCTTTGGCGGATGCAATTACGATAACTGAACTTTCGGAAAAACGCAAACCTAAAGTCGTCCTCTCTTGGGCCCCACATCCAAAAGCATTGCCTCAGGCCGTTGCCAATTCGTTTGTGGAAATGATGCTAAAGATGGAAGTCGATTTGACCATCACACATCCGGAAGGTTATGAACTTGATGCAAACATCACTAAAGATACGCCCATCAACCATAATCAAGAAGAGGCTCTAAAAGACGCCGATTTCGTCTATGTCAAAAACTGGAGCAATTTTAAAGATTATGGCAAAATCCTAAATCAAGATCCGAATTGGATGATGACCCAAGAAAAATTAGGCAACGCTAAGTTTATGCACTGTTTACCGGTAAGACGGAATGTGGTGGTAGAAGATGCGGTTTTGGATGGGAATAATTCCATAGTCATCAAACAAGCGAATAACAGAACTTTTGCTGCGCAAGTAGTACTGAAAAATATTTTAGAAAACATATAAAAGGATCTAAGTCAAACCCGACAGGTTTCAAAAACCTGTCAGGTCTTAGAAAATAAAAGATACCCGTTTTCACGGGCATACTATGAAAACACTCAAAATCGTCAAAATAGGCGGTAATATCATTGATAATGAAGCGGCATTATCGTCTTTTCTGGAAGGCTTTGCTGCCATTGAATCTCCTAAAATATTGATTCATGGTGGTGGAAAATTAGCCACGCAACTTGCCAATCAATTGGGATTGGAAGTTAAAATGATCGATGGCCGACGTATTACCGACAAAGCTACTTTAGACCTCATCACGATGGTGTATGCCGGGAAAATCAATAAAAATATTGTCGCAAAATTACAATCCAAAAAATGCAATGCCATCGGATTTTCTGGCGCTGATGGGAATACTATTGTTTCGAAAAAACGACCTATAAAAACAATCGATTATGGATTGGTGGGCGATGTCATAAAAGTAAACACAAAAATCCTCCAAGTTTTATTGGAGCATAAAGTTACGCCAGTATTTTGTGCGTTGACCCACGATCAGAAAGGACAACTTTTAAACACTAATGCCGATACGATTGCTTCCGAATTGGCCATTGGTTTTGCCGATCACTATCAAACGGAATTGTATTACTGTTTTGAAAAGAACGGTGTTTTAAAAGATGTGAATGATGAAGATTCGGTCATCAAACAGATTACGACGAAAAACTATCAAAGTTTAATTGATGATAAAATCATCTCCGACGGTATGCTCCCAAAACTGAACAATTGTATTCATGCCATTGAAAAGAATGTCCATAAGGTGTGCATCGGGAAACCGGAAATGCTTTTTGAATCCAATGCTAATTTTACAACCATTACCAAATGACACCAAAACTGACCACTGATGCCATTGCATTGTTAAAAAAGCTCATAGAAACGCCTTCGTTTTCATCTGAAGAAGATCAAACGGCACTACTAATAGAAGACTGGTTTCAAAATTACCATATCGATTACAAACGAACAGAAAATAACGTTTGGGCCATCAATAAATATTTTGATGCCACCAAACCCACCTTGCTGCTCAACTCGCACCACGACACGGTAAAACCAAATACTGGCTATACTAAAGATCCTTTTATGGCTATTGTAGAAGACGGTAAATTATTCGGTTTGGGTAGTAATGATGCCGGAGGTTGTTTGGTTTCTTTAATGGCCACGTTCGTTTATTTTTATGATCATAAAGATTTAAATTATAATTTAGTCATGGTCGCTTCCGCAGAAGAAGAAAGCAGCGGCCCCAATGGCTTAAACAGCATGTTGAAAATCATCCCAAAAATAGACGTTGCTATTGTGGGCGAACCAACTTTGATGCAACTCGCCATTGCTGAAAAAGGCTTGGTCGTTTTTGATGCTAAAGTAAAAGGCACGCCAAGTCACGCGGCGCATCCAAATGCCGATAACCCTATTTATAACAGCATCAAAGTGTTGGAGTGGTTTAAAGATTATAAATTTGAAAAAGTATCGCCTGTTTTGGGCGAAGTCAAATTGACAGTTTCTCAAATAAAAGCAGGAAAACAACATAATGCCGTGCCTGCCGAAGTGGATTTGGTGGTGGATGTGCGCGTGAATGATTGCTACACGAATACAGAAATTGTAGAAATCCTTCAAAAGGAATCGCCATGCAGCAGCATCATTCCACGGAGTTTACGTTTAAATTCGTCGTCCATTCCTAAAGACCATGCTTTGGTAAAAGCAGGAATCGCCTTGGGAAGAGCAACCTACGGGTCGCCAACACTTTCTGATCAGGCTGTTTTAAGTTGTCCGTCGTTGAAGTTAGGTCCTGGGGATAGTACGCGATCACACTCGGCAGATGAATTTATTTATATTAGTGAGATTGAGGAAGGGATTGAGTTGTATATTAGGTTATTGCAAGAAATATTGTGAAATAAAATATAGAATCAAGATAAAAGAATAATGACTTGGTCTTGGTAAGAATTAAGACGTTCTGAGATATAGTGAAATCGATGAAGATTGTAAGCATTTCGCACTGCGATCTATGTGACAGAGGAAGGGATGATTTGTATGTACGGTTATTGAAGAAGATATTATAAATAGAATTTAGAATTGATTTGGAATTTGAAGCATTTAGCGTCAACGATCTGCGAAAATCTGCGGGAAATTTATTGAGAGCAGAGGGTTTTAATAATCGTAAAGCTGTGACACAAAGTTGCGCAAAGGAGACATAAAGTTCCACGAAGAGCGTCGATCTAAAATAATGTAAAATAGAATTAAGATTTGATGTTAGCTTTGATTTAAAACTTAGCATCATAATAAAATAATTAAAAAAAGAAGCGCAGGTTTAGATTCCTGCCTTCGCAGGAATTTTATGAAACTCTGGGATAAAGGAATTAGTATAGATAAAAAAATAGAACAATTCACGGTTGGGAACGATCGGAAAATTGATTTACACATCGCTAAATATGATGTGCAAGCATCTTTGGCACATGCTAAAATGTTGAAATCGATCGGTATTTTATCCGAAGAAGAATTAGAGCAATTAGAAGGCGGATTAAAAAATTTGGCACAACAAATTGAAGAGGGCACCTTCACTATTGAACCGCAATTTGAAGATGTGCACTCCAAAATCGAATTTGAACTCACTAAAATTTTGGGCGAAGTCGGTAAAAAGATTCATACCGCACGTTCACGTAATGATCAAGTTTTAGTCGCCCTGCAGCTTTTCTACAAAGAACAACTGGGCATCATTTACGATAAAACAGAAGTGTTTTTCAATACCTTATTAGGATTAGCCGAAACTCATAAAAAAGCATTACTTCCTGGCTATACGCATTTACAGGTAGCAATGCCGTCGTCTTTTGGATTATGGTTTTCTGCTTATGCGGAAGTGTTGATTGATGATGTTTATTTGCTCAATGCCGCCTTAAAAACGGTAGATCAAAATCCGTTAGGTTCAGCAGCTGGTTATGGCAGTTCCTTTGGAATTGACCGTGAATTGACCACTAAAGAACTGCAATTTGCAACCTTAAAATACAATGTGGTGGCGGCACAAATGGCACGTGGCAAAAGTGAACGTACCATGGCCTTGACTCTAGGAAGTTTATGTAATACGATGGCGCGTTTTGCCATGGATATTTGCTTGTATATGAGCCAAAATTTTGGTTTTGTAAGTTTCCCTGATGAATTGACCACAGGCAGCAGTATCATGCCTCATAAAAAGAATCCTGACGTATTTGAACTGATTCGTGGGAAATGTAATAAAATTCAGGCGCTACAAATGGAAATGATTTTGATTACCAATAATCTTCCAAGTGGTTACCATCGCGATTATCAGTTGCTAAAAGAAAACATGATTCTTGCCATCAATGATGTGAAGGATATTTTGGATGTGTTCAATTATGCCATTCAGCAAGTAGAGGTTATGGCCATCGATTTAAACGATGCCAAATACCAGCATTTATTTACGGTTGACAACATCAATACGCTTGTTGAAAATGGCATGAGTTTCCGTGAGGCTTATCAAATTATTGGCAAACAGGTTCAGGAGGGCACTTATAAGCCTGATACTTCTAAAGAGCATACGCATCAAGGAAGTATTGGAAATTTGTGCTTGGAGGAGATTAGAGCCAAGTTCCCTAAACGTGAAAAGCATCCGTGAAGGATGCTTTTCTGAAGAGCTACTATCTAAAAATCTGACTAACCATTAAACTTAAATAATAGTAGATTGTCCTAAATGAATGTTTGTGAAATTCATATTAGTGTCTTTTGGATTATTGATAAAATCTTCAATAAAATCGCCCACTTTTGTGGTGGAGATATGATTGAATTTTGAATTTAAATCGGGTGTTGTGATGTTTAATTTCAATGAACGCTCAACGCCTTCTCTAATCAATTCGGCTTCTTCATAAAGTTCAAAATGATCCAATAACATGGCAGCAGATAAAATAGATGCAATCGGATTGGCGATTCCTAAATCTTTTGCCTGCGGATAAGAGCCGTGAATAGGCTCAAACATGGCATGCTTATCTCCAACCGATGCAGACGCCAATAAGCCAATAGAACCGCCTATAACGCTTGCCTCATCACTGATGATGTCGCCAAACATATTCTCCGTCAAGATCACGTCAAATTGTTTTGGGTTTAAGATGATTTGCATGGCTGCATTATCAACAAACAAGTAATCGAGCTTAACATCTTTGTATTCTTCCGAAATTTCGGTAACCACTTTTCGCCATAAGCGTGAGGATTCCAAAACATTCGCTTTGTCCACTAAAGTGACTTTACGTTTTCTGGATTGTGCGGCTTTAAATGCCAAATGCGTGATGCGTTCAATTTCTAAGCGTGAATACACACATAAATCTGATGCTGTATTTCCATCCTCACTAAGATATTTTTCTCCAAAATAAATACCGCCTGTCAACTCTCTGTAGATACAAATATCCGTTCCCTTTATGATTTGTTTTTTTAACGGCGATTTGTCCAAAAGTGTATCATAGGCTTTAACTGGTCGGATATTGGCGTATAAACCCAATTCTTTGCGCAGTTTCAACAAACCTTGCTCCGGACGTACTTTAGCTGATGGATCATTGTCGTATTTTGGATCGCCAATGGCACCAAACAAAATCGCATCAGTATTTTTACACAAATCAAGAGTTTCCTTAGGCATGGGATCTCCTGTTTCATCAATGGCAATGGCACCCGCCGATGCATATTTAAATTGAAACGTGTGATCAAATTCTTGGGCAATGGCTTTTAATACTTTCACAGCTTGTGCAGTAACTTCCGGACCAATGCCATCTCCTGGCAATACAGCTATTTTTAATTTCATAAATTCCTGCGAAGGCAGTCCCGAAAGCTTTCGGGATGTCTTCATTTATTTTAATGTTTATTTCTTTTTAACCCAAGTTTTATTCCGCAAGGAATTAGACTTGTAGACTTTTTTCAAATTTCTCTATACTCTCTTTTTTACTCAACAAATAGTCAATATCATCATAGCCATTGATCATGCATGTTTTTTTGTAGGCATCAATCTCAAAACTTTCTGAATGATTGGAGCCGTCGATACCAATAGTCTGAGCTTCCAAATCAACATTAATTCTGGTCTTTGGATCCGCTTTAATGGTTTTCATCAATTCCTTCAAAAATTCAGGACTAACCTGAACTGGAAGTAATCCGTTATTTAGCGCATTCCCTTTAAAAATATCTGCAAAAAAACTGGATACGATCACCTTAAATCCAAAATCGGTTAATGCCCAAGCGGCATGTTCTCTACTGCTCCCACATCCAAAGTTATCGCCAGCAACTAATATCGGGCCTTCAAATTGGGATTGATTCAATACAAAATCTGCATTTATCATGTCATCTTTCCCAAATCGCCAGTCTCTGAACAGATTTTGACCGAATCCATCTCTGTTGGTCACTTTTAAAAAACGTGCAGGGATGATTTGATCCGTATCCACGTTTTCAATTTCTAACGGAATTGCTGTTGCTTTTAATGTTTTAAATTTTTCCATCAAATAATCTATTTGTCATTCCCACGAAGGTGGGAATCTATTAGCACCTAATTTGAAATGCTGCTGTTTTTTTACTTATTTTTTTTAGCCACGAATACACGAATGTTTTTCTCTAGCTTTTTTTATAAATTCTTGTACATTTCAAACCTGTCAGGTTTTGAAAACCTTACAGGTTCGTCGATACTGTTTTTAATTCAACTGCTTCGTTATATCAACTATCCTTCCTTCTACCGCGGTTGCAGCAGCCATCAACGGACTTGCTAATATAGTACGCGCGCCTTGACCTTGCCTACCTTCAAAATTTCGATTGGAGGTTGAGACGCAATATTCGCCTTGTGGAATTTTGTCATCGTTCATCGCCAAACACGCGGAACATCCGGGTTGACGCAATTCAAATCCGGCGTCATCAAAAATGCTTTTTAAACCTTCTTCGATAATTTGGGCTTCGACTTGTTTGCTTCCTGGTACTAACCATGCCGTGACATTATCTGCTTTTCGTTTGCCTTTAATATAATCGGCTGCAATCCTGAAATCTTCAATTCTTGAATTGGTACAACTGCCTATAAACACAAAATTGATAGGTTTGCCGATTAAGGTCTCTCCTTTCTTAAAGTTCATATAATCCAGTGCTTTTTCAAACGACGCATCACTGGTTTCAGGGATAAATTCTGAAATTTTGATCCCCATTCCTGGATTGGTTCCGTAGGTCAACATCGGTTCAATATCTTCGGCATCGAAGTGGTATTCTTTATCAAAAACGGCATCGGCATCTGTTGGAAGTGTTTTCCAGTAAGCCACTTTTTTATCAAATTCCGCTCCTTGTGGTGCAAATTCTCGACCTTTTATGTATTCAAAAGTGGTCTCGTCAGGTGCGATCATGCCACCACGAGCGCCCATTTCAATGCTCATATTACAAACGGTCATACGACCTTCCATAGACATGTTTTCAAACACATCGCCTGCATATTCACAGAAATAACCGGTGCCCGCATTAGTTCCGATTTTTGAAATAATATACAAAATGACATCTTTAGAAAGCACGCCATTTTTCAGTTTGCCATTAACCGTAACTCGTAAACTCTTTGGTTTGCTAAGCAGCAAACACTGACTCGCAAAAACCTGTGCCACTTGGCTGGTACCAATCCCAAAGGCAATGGTTCCAAAAGCGCCGTGCGTTGACGTATGACTGTCGCCGCAAACAATGGTCATTCCCGGTTGGGTTATGCCCAATTCTGGTGCCATAACGTGAACGATACCATTATATTTATGACCTAATTCATAAAGGGTAATGTTGTTTTTTTCGCAATTTTCAGAGAGTTGTTCCAATTGCTTTCTGGAAAGCTCATCTTTAATTGGTAAATGCTGATTTACAGTTGGCGTATTATGATCGGCAGTGGCCACAATCTGATCGGGTCTGAACACTGGAATCTGGCGTTCTTCAAGCTCATTAAAAGCTTGCGGACTCGTCACTTCGTGAATCAGGTGTTTATCGATATATAGAATTTGCGGGCCGTTTTCAATCGTATCAACTACGTGAGCATCCCAAACTTTGTCAAATAAGGTTTTTCCCATCTTAAGCTGAAATTATTTGTTTATATACTTTACTCGTTTCAATGATTTGGTGAATATCTTTATCATTGACTTCTTTTTTCATATCTGCAAAATTCAAGAAGTTAATATAGACTTCATCCAATTGTAGTTTTGTCAATTCATAGCCCACATTTTTAGCTCTGTAGGCTAAAGCTGCACGACCACTTCTGGCGGTTAACACAATGGCAGATTCTGTTACGCCAACATCTTTTGGATTAATGATTTCATAAGTTCCTCTATTTTTAATCATCCCGTCCTGATGGATCCCTGAACTGTGGGCAAAGGCATTAGCGCCAACAATCGCCTTATTTGGCTGTGTATAAATGCCCATGCTATCCGACACTAATTGACTGATCCCATATAAATGTTGGGTTTTGATATTGGTGTCCAAATTAAGATAAGGGTGTTGCTTCAATACCATGACCACTTCTTCAAGGGCGGTATTTCCGGCACGTTCGCCTATCCCATTAATAGTACACTCAATTTGTCTGGCACCATTGATGACGCCTTCTATCGAGTTTGCTGTCGCTAAGCCTAAATCATTATGACAATGACAGGATAAGATGGCTTTTTCGATGCCTTTTACGTTTTCTTTTAGATATTTTATTTTCGCTCCATATTCACTTGGCAAACAATAACCCGTAGTATCTGGAATGTTTAATACGGTTGCTCCGGCTTTTATGGCCATTTCACACACACGTGCTAAAAATTCGTTATCCGTACGACCGGCATCTTCCGCATAAAACTCGACATCTTCCACAAAGGATTTTGCAAATTTTACGGCATCATAAGCACGTTGTAAAATCGCATCTTGATTGGAGTTGAATTTATATTTAATATGTGAAGCCGACGTACCAATACCTGTATGGATGCGTGGAAACTTAGCATATTTTAAGGCTTCTGCAGCCACTTTGATATCGTTTTCAACCGCACGCGTTAATCCGCAAACCGTTGTGTTTTTAATCAATTTTGCGATTTCTTCCACTGATTTGAAATCGCCAGGACTTGAAACAGGAAAACCAGCTTCAATGATATCAACGCCTAAATTTTCGAGCTGTTCTGCAATAATCAACTTTTGATTGGTATTGAGTTTACAGCCAGGAACTTGCTCCCCATCTCTTAAGGTAGTGTCAAAAATTTGAACATTATTATCAGACATTTGTTGCATTTTATTTCTGTATTGACTAGCTAATTTATACTTTGGATTTAAATTCAGAGAGGCAATGATGTGGCTTTTACGATGTTCAATCGATTTTAAACACCACAACCGCTTGATTTACAAACTTTTAAATGACGTTTTAACGTGATGACTAAGGAGCAAAAAGATAATTTATTTCAATTGGTAAAATCATTAACCAAGTCTGAAAAGCGCCAGTTTAAGCTCTTTGTTGGACGATTGGGAGTGAATGCCGACTCTAAATTTTTGAACCTTTTTAACCTTTTAGATAAGTCCAATACCTATGACGAACCTGCCATTATTAAGGCAGGCATCGTTAAAAAACAGCAGTTGGCGAATGTCAAAGCACATTTATATAAGCAGATTTTAATCAGTTTAAAACTCAATCCTTCGCATCAAAATATCCGTTCGCAAATTCGGGAACAACTGGACTTTGCTTCCATTTTATACCATAAAGGACTTTATAAACAAAGTTTGCGAATTTTGGAAAAGGCCAAAGAACTCGCCATGCAGCATGAAGAGAAAAATCTTGCCTATGAAATTGTAGAACTCGAAAAAATCATTGAATCGCAATACATTACACGAAGTATCAGTACCCGTGCAGACGAACTTACAACGCAGGCTGAAAAATTAAGCGAACTGAATGTCATTACCAGCAAACTCTCCAATTTATCATTGCAATTATACAGCATGATATTAAAATCTGGCTATGTAAAAAATAAGGAGGAAGCTCAAAAAATCACGGCCTATTTCAATGACCGATTGCCGAAATTCGAAATTTCAGAATTGGGATTCAGAGAGAAACTATGGTTATACAATTCCTATTTATGGTACAGTTTTTTACTTCAGGATTTTTTAAACTGCTATCGTTATGCTTCAAAATGGGTCAATTTATTCCATGAGCAACCGCACATGATCAGCTTAAACCCAGTATTTTTCCTAAAGGGTAACAACTATTTATTGGAAGCCTTATTCTTTATCAGAAAAAAACCAAGGTTTGTGAAACAGCTGCGTCTTTTAGAAAATCAGTTGGAGCATCCCGATTTCCCAAAAGATGAAAATGTAGAAGCCTTAGTGTTTTTATACTTAAATTTCCATCGCATCAATCAACATTTTATTGATGGAAGTTTTGATGAAGGCTTAAACCTCATCCCAAGAATCGAAAACAAATTAAAAAAATTCAGCAGTCGTCTTGATGAACACCACAAGATGATTTTTTACTACAAATTTGCCAGTATGCAGTTTGGCGCTGGTAATAATAAAGCGTGTATTTTCTATTTGGATAAAATTATTTCCAATAAATCGCTTTCCATGCGTGAAGATTTGCAAGTTTTTGCACGGGTTTTGAATTTGGTCGCCCATTATGAAGCGGGGTTGGATTATCATTTGGAAAGTCTGCTGAAAAGCACCTACAAATTCCTTATAAAAATCAACGATTTGTACGAGGTTCAAAAAGAAATGATCAAGTTTATCAAAGGATTACAGGATATTTATCCACACGATTTGAAAGAAGCTTTTATCGCGTTGCATAAGACTTTAAAAACCTATGAAGACCATCCTTATGAGCGTCGTGCGTTTTTGTATCTGGACATTATTTCTTGGCTGGAAAGCAAAATCGAGAACAAACCCGTAGGACAAGTGATCCGAGAAAAGTATTTATTAGAGAGTGCTTCTAAGACCGATAAAAGTGCGTTTAAGATTATTTCTAAAGAAAAATCCTAAGTCATATTAATATCTGACATAGGATAAAAAGACTTAGGACATAAAATGTTTTATCTTAATAATTTGACTTTCAATCCTATCAAAATTAACGACAACTTTGGTCTTAGATCATAAGTCGGTTTTGTATACCTATCGCAAACACAGAGTATTCACTTCATTCGTGGCAGACATTGATAACACTCAATTTATGTGCTTTTTTCGACTTTCCATCGCCCTCCTGTTTTTCGCAGTTGCGCACACCTCAAACGCCCAAGTTCTATTTATGAAAAAAGAATCCATTGTCACTAAAACAACGCTATCTCAATCAAGGGAACTCGATAAGGATGGTAAAAATGGCACCTTTAAATTACTACAAGCCCTTTTATGTTTTGCCTGCTGAAAATTGGCTTCAACTAGCATATCATGAATCAATTCGGGAACACCTTTCATAGCATCTTCTCTTGTAAGGAAAGTGTCCCCAATTTTCATTAGTTCAGTGACAGGATGACCATCTTTTGCTAATTCATGCAGCCTTGAACTTATTAATACTATAGATTCAGGTTGATTTAATTTAAGACCCCTTTCTTTTCGTTTTTCAGCCAATCCTTCTGCAAAAAAGAGCATTAGTTTCTCAGTTTATCTTGCAACTAATATCAGTATTATATGATGTTTTTTAAGTTATTTTGATAGCTTTTTATTCCTTTTTCACGCCTCGCAATCGATCCAGAAGGGCTTTATGAAGGTCATTTTGATACGCTACGGCAGCCAAGACAATAACAATACCTACAATTTGTAATGTAGATGTAGTTTCACCACTCGTATAGGGCGCCACAAGGACCGTGGTAATCGGGCTTAAAAGCAATAGTCCAGCTACAATGGTAGGATCTAAGTTTACCGAACCTATCTGAACAAACACCCAGGCCATGGCGTGACCAACAACGGCCAAGACAAACATCCAGATCCAGTTAACCGTGGTAATAGGATCTCCAAACGTAGTTTCAGGATTCATTGGGAGTTTCCCATCTACTAATACACCGTGAACAATGTCAAAGCCAGCATCAGAAATGAAAAACATGGTAAATGCCTGTGGTATTAACTGTGCTAAAAACACCCACATTAAAGGTTGAACATAACGTCCAGGGTTTAGCGTTCCCGATTTACGGCTTGTATAAAGATAGATCCCGTAACAAATACCTGAAAGCACACCTAACAATGTACCAACAACCGCAATAGGATGACCGTAGATAGTTGCAGGACCTTCTGCTGGATCACCGTCAAAAATTCCACCGGTTAAAATGATACCGAAAATCATGATGGGAACCAATACCCAAAAACTCTTTTTTGGCTTGAACTTATCAAAGGTTAATGCTAGAAGTGGTAATACAATAATTTGTAAATTCAATAGAATTGAAGATATCCCGGCACCTACATAAAAAATGGCATAATTCCAGGCCGTCATGTCAATTCCGAGAAAGATACCTGCACCAATAGCCAATACCAAACCCTTATTGTTGAGTTTTCCGAGTTTTTTCCTTTCGTTATAAGCAAAAGGAATGAGGACAATAAATGCGATTGCGCAACGAAGAAACGCATTGGTAGAAGGCTCAAAGTTTGCTTCTTTAACCATAATAGCTGAAAATGCCAAAGCTAAGATTCCGAGCATTATGAGGGTGTAGGCCATTTTTTTACTGACAGTACTGACTTTATCGGACATAATATATTTTTTTAAAAACATTCGTATTCTATTATTAAAAATCTTTCAAAACCTAATGACTAATTGAACTTCAGCCACTATCAAATATCCCAATGTCAGGGATAAGACCTTTATGGTTAATAAATCTAAAATTGTCGGCATGAAATAAATAGGACGCCCATGCGATCTGCAGCTTGATGCCTGCAGTTTTTAAAAATATATGTGCAATCCGTGATTCCATAAAAAAATCTAATACTAGAATGAACTAGAAAGTAGCAAGTTTCACATGCTCTATTTATTGATGACGTGGTTGTTATTAACTTCAAAATAGTCCATAGGACCCCTAATTATTAATGAGGAAATGATTAGAAAAACACAATAGTTACGTACGTAAGATTGGTCTATATCTCTTTTTTATAATTTTTTCAATTTAAAATTCTAAACAAAAAGAGATTCTTATTTACAATTCCAACGACAAAAGTAAAACGCAAAATTAGAAAGAAACATGATGATTATCATGTTTTTGGGAATATTATTCTACACAGCAAACCAAATAGTAATTTACTATCTAATTCTATCATGAAATTCAAAATAAAAAACTTCTGAATAATTTTGTGTCTTTAGTCATACAAAAAAGATACACCCGTCTTTAATCTAAAGCAATTATGATATTTTAAATGGTTGACTTTTCCATTAAATGATCGACCAAAAAAGAAATTATAGAGCAATCCTTTTTAGAGATGAAAAAATAAAATTTCACCCTTTATTGGTACGAATTGATTCTAATTTAAAAAAAAGTTGAAGTTTTATGATACCTGTCAGCTTACTGAAAATGGTTTTCAAATGCCTTTACATCTGAATGTCCCTATGAACACACTATACTTTAGTCCTTACTATTAAAACACAACCCCTTAGTTAACAACGCTTAGTATGGCTTTTTTTGTAACGACTATTTCTAACGTATTCGAATTCTTAGCAACGGAATAAATCAAAAATTTATAAGGTATTGAAAAGAATATCGGTCAATAATTTTTAAAGATTGTTTTCAGAATAATCCATGAAAACATATTTTTTATTACAGCATCTACATCTAAATTAATGTTTTTTTCGAGAGAATCAAAAAATAAATAAGCAACCCGAAAAGTCCTTGTCACGTAAGCCTGAAGATGTTAGCAAGCTTCATGTCCCTTATGGCCATGGTGAAGCAAGCCAAGAAGCAGTCATGTCAATGTCATGAATTCCGTTCATAAAACTCGAAGAAGCCTAAAAACCCCACATGCCACAGCGAATACTTTTATAGTTTTTAAGAATTTGCCTAATAATTACGTTTCAGACTTTGTTCTAGTTCGTAATTAATGCCTTGACTTTATTCTATCGTCAAAACAAAAAGGATAAAGAGAAGCTACCCAATGGGAGATTCGAAATATAAAATTTTAATCTACTTATGAAAAGCAGCGTTAATTTTTTTACACACCATGTTAAATTTAGAAAATAAAACCCCCTAATGCACTAAATTTGTGAGCAATAAACATCAATAACAACTAAAAACAAGAAAACAAAATGAGTACGGATATCATTAAAAACTCGAGAAACACTGAAAACGCTCCAAAAAGTTCGGTATCTACGCAAACTGTAGCATTTTCTCATTACAACAATATTTCAGCGCAATTGCCTATCGATCCAAAATCGGGTAAAATAGTAGGTGATGATGTAAAAACACAGACGAAGCAGTGCTTAGAAAATATCAAAGCTATCGTTGAAAGTATAGGGCATGTTATGGACGACGCAGTTAAAATCACTATATTTCTTAAGAATATCTCTGACATTGAAGCTGTAAAGGATGTTTATAAAACATTTTTCAAAAGCTATTTTCCAACGCTTACAAAAGTTGGTGTTGCGGCTTTACCTTTGGATGGCGCATTGGTTCAAATTGAAGCGCTTATCTCCAATGGCGAAGGCACAACCCCTCAAAAACCAAGTCCTCTCGTAAAAGTTGCAAGAAACACAGCACATGCACCACAAAGTGCCGTATCTACTCAAACGGTTGCTTTTTCTCACTACAACAATCTTTCAGCGCAATTACCTATCGATCCAAAGTCGGGCAAATTGGTCGCTGGAGGTATTACAGAGCAGACTGAACAGTGCTTAAAAAATATTAAAGCTATTTTAGAAAGCATTGACCATGTTATGGACGATATCGTTAAAACAACGATTTTTGTTAAAAACATCGCAGATGTGAATGCTGTAAACGACGTTTGTGCGAAATTTTTCCCAAGTTATGCTCCAGCGAGAACTTTTGTAAACGCTGCAGCGTTGCCTATGGGTGCTTTAGTGCAAATTGATACCGCCGTTTCGCACGGTGATGGCACGCCTCCACAACTTCCTGAAGATTCAAGTAAAATAGTTATCGAAGCGAGTATTGCAGAAAACGCACCAAAAACGACTTATGCTCATACGGTCGCTTTTTCTCATTATAATCATATTTCAGGTCAATTACCGGTAGATGCAAAAACTGGTAAATTGGTCGCTGGTGGCGCCAAAGAACAAGCTGAACAATGCCTTAAAAACATCAAGGCCATTGTTGAAAGTGTTGATCACGTTATGGACGATGCCGTTAAAATAAACATCCAACTTAAACACATCGCTGATATTGATGCGGTAAACGCAGTTTACAAAACGTTCTTCAAAGGCGATCTTCCTGCAAGAACTGTGGTTGGTGTTTCTGCCATCCCAATGGACGCTTTAGTACAAATGGATGCGGTGGTTTCAAACTGCGAAAGCACGCCTCCCAAAGCATAATTAGAAACTATTAAGGCCAACTTCGAAATGCCGAAGTAAAGCATAAAAAAGGGTACTGAATTTAGATGTTCAGTACCCTTTTTATATTGCTCATTCTTTTATTCTGAAAAGAACATATTGTAGATCTCTCTTTGAAAATTACAATTATTGAAATCTAATCGTTGTTACTTATCACATTTAATCCGTTGGCAACCGCTTTCAGTTTTGCAAAAAGATGCTCTGGATTAAATGGCTTCGTTAGATAATCGTCCATCTTGGCATCCACTACATTCAGATAAACTTTTTCGTTCACTGATGCTGTAAGCGCAATGATAGGTATGCTTGCTTTTGTTTGATCTTTTAAAGTTCTTATACCTGCTGTGGCTTCATAACCATCCATAATTGGCATGTGCAGGTCCATTAACACCACATCAAAATCTCCATTTTTCACACTTTCTACGGCACGTAATCCATCATCAACTATAGCTGGAAGTAGGTTCCATTTTTTAAGGATTTTATCAATAACCATCCTGTTTACAGCATTATCTTCAGCAACTAAAACCTTTAGGCCTGATAAATCATTTTGGATATTTTTAGTTAGAATTGGCATCTGCTCCTCCAGAACTATGTAATTAAAATCAATAACGAAGACGAACTTTGAACCTACATTTTCTTCACTTGTAAGACTGATTTTACTGCCAAACATGCTCAACGTTTTTTCAACAATTTGCAACCCAAGACCTGTACCTCCATAATTTCTAGTGGTACTTGCTGAAGCTTGCATAAAGGGTTCAAAAATAATATGTTGATTATCGGGTGAAATCCCAATCCCGGTGTCCTCCATGGTAAATTGCACCTTGATTTTATTTTTAGATAAACTTAATGCACGTGCACTAAGTGATATACTTCCTTTTTCAGTGAATTTTATCGCATTATTAACAAGATTCAAAAGCACTTGCGTGACTCGCGTAGGATCGCTAATTACTAACTTGCCCTCCAATACAGGATCAATGAATAATTTAAACTCAAGCATTTTTTCATCGGCCCTTAACTTACTACTTGAATACGTCCTTGTGATGAGTTCGACAAGATTAAAACCTACTTTCTCCAATTCGCTTTTAGAAGAATCCAGTTTATTGACATCAAGCACATTATTAACCAGTAACAATAAATTTTCGGCTGAAAATTTAAGCATATCCAAGTTCTCTTCCTGATCTTTTCTAGGGTTCTCGAGCAATAAAACATTGGTCAGGCCAATCACTCCATTTAATGGCGTTCGAATTTCATGAGACATGGTCGACAGAAATTCCATCCTAGAATTAGAAAGCTTTTCAACCTCAGCAAGCGTTTGATTTAATTTTTTATTGAGCAATCCCAATTCACTTTTAGCCATATTTAGCCTCATAATATTATTATTAAAAGACCTGAAGAAATAGGATTGTAAAAAAATAATCATGAAGAAATTACAAACTATTATAAATATGTAAATTGGCTGGCCAACTTCATGAGAACTTGTGTCCAAGTAGAAATAGTTATTACTTCCAACAATTGTAAAAACTAAAACCGGCAAAATATTGAGTAGCGAATAAAGCCAGCCCCATTTAGATCCATGAACGTAAAAACTAAGCGTACAGGCAAACCAAATAAATTGTAAAGTTGCTAAATTAACCTCTCTTACATAAAGGGAAAGATTACTCCATACCACTAATGTAAGCATGATTAACAAAGTGTGAGAAACCATTCTCCACAATTTTGTATTAAGCACTAACAGAATAAGAAATACATTGATTAAAAAAATAGAGGCTATTCTAAGAAGCTGTAAAAGAACCTCGTTAAAAACATAGACAGCGATTAGTATAGCACTAAATACAGTATAATAAATCAATATATAACTAAGGATTTTTATCCTTGCTTTATCTATTGGATCAGGTTCTCGATTTATTATTTTTAAAAAAAAGGTGTCTATATAGCTCAAAAAACCCATTATAAGTATCTTATAAAAAATTGTAAATTTACTCAGAAACAATTAATATGGCGCTTAAAAAAATGCGTAATTCTTAAAATTGACACCAGTGTCTTTTTGATTTAAACAGATAAAATCGAAAACCTGTATTGTTTCTTCCTCGCAGGTATGTTCATAATCCATACTAATAATCTTATGGCCGAACCTTTAAAAATTGGCGAAACAGAATACTCCTCTTGGGAAGAAATTTATTTTCAGCTATTTTTTGAGGCAACCCTGTATTTAAAATGGGCACCTCATAACTAAAATAAATTTGGCGAGTTGGCCTTTATAAGAAGCGCTATAAGCACTATGCACAAAGTAATTACACAATAAAATAAAAAATCCAACCTAAATAAATAAGTTGGATTTCTCTTGTTGTGGTCCCACCTGGTATGACTTGAATCCTTTTAAACTATTACAATTCAATCTCATAGAATGTAGTGTTGAATTTGGGTATCAAAAAAGTATCAATGAATGGCATTTTCAACATATCAATACCAAGTTTATCCTCTAATAAAGAAATCCAAACAACCAAATTGGAAATTTAACTATGGCGCATTACAGCCAAACCTCCTTTTACAAAATATATGTAAAAACATCTTTTTTTTCACTCTTGAGAGTATTCAATAATTTATTCAACTCAATATGTTTTATCCATATCATTTCCACAATGGCTCATTTTGCCAATTAGGCTTCATACCTAAAGCGTTTGGATCAACGTTAGGGTATTGTGCCAACAAATTATTTAATTTTATTGAAAAGTCGTTTTTAGGTATAATAGTGTTTAGCATATATCTCATTAAACACATATGCACATAAAGTTGGCTAAATTCGTGTTGCTTAGGCACGTTTTGTATATCTTCTATCCAAGGGTTTGGTGGTTTAGACAATAATTTTACAGTTGTCGGTAAATTTCTATTCCATAGTCTTGAATGATGCGCACAGAAATTACGTATTTGCGCTATAGACTGTAACCAACTGGGTAAATAGGTGTGATTAACTGCACCAAAATCAATAGCTATTTGATCCTTAGCATTAACATTATTCTTCAAATTACCATAAAGCTTTGATAGTGCTCCGAAACTTGTTTGTTCTAAAGATTTCCATGCCGGTGGAAATCTACCGTCATCTTTATGCTTTTTATTATGTTTTTTTATTGAGTCATCCTTTGTTCTACTTATCTCTTCTTCAAGATTCGATAGAGTTTTAACTAAGGCTTTACTATCAGTAAATAGTTCAAAATTCTGGAACCACCAAGGATCTAACCTCATGAGCTAAGTAGTAGATTAATTTAGTACGTAGGCTAATTTCAATTTTTTCGATAACACCAAAAAGTAATAATCGCAAGTCTGCATCAAAGTTATATAAAGCGATGACATCCTCAAACTTACTATTTGGTTTAAAGATATGATTTTCCTTATCTGATTGCATAACATACCAATACTCTCCTAACCTATAATAACTTATATTGATTAAATATTTCTCTGCAATGCGAGGGTGTTTTATTTCTAAACCACGGTGCTGTAACTGTTCTACTTGCTGGGTTAAGGTGAATGCTTTTTTTTCAAACATGAGTTAATAATTATGTTTGTTTAAGAAAATAAGGGAAGGTATAAAAGCAAAAGACACACCCTGGGACGCTGTGCAAATGGGTAGCGTGGTGTGTACTGTTGGTGCAAATATACCAATTTTATCTCGATTATTATATATAAGCATCATATTTATTATTATCACTGAGACCGTTAATATTGTTCAACTTAGCACACTTAAAGTTAAATATTTACAAATAATAGCTCCATGTTGCATATGTAGATGTGCAATTTCGCATACTATTTGCACATTCGACTATGCAGTATAGCTTTATATCAAAAAATGAAATCAAAAATAAATGTCTAAAAGTTCATCTAAATTATTTAGTTAGTTAGACTTTAGACATTACAAAACCACTACTAAGCATATTGTTACGTATAATAAAATCTATATTTCATCTAAATCTCGTCTAAAGTTCGTTTAAAATTATAACTATTTAGCTAAACCTCTTATTGTAAAATATATTGGCTATTTCGGAGTGATTGTGCCATTATCCAAACATTTTTTTAAAGTCTTTCGTGAAATAATCTCGTACTGATTCGTTAACTCCCGTAGGTTTGTTATAGAAAAATAAGTTTATTTCAACTTCTTTATCGTGGTACTTTATTGTATGCCCCTTAAAGATATTTTCATAACCCTAGGCTTTATCTTCCGTGTTACCTGTTCCAACAACATTTCCTTTGGGGTCAATGAATTTTATTATCAATTTATCTGAATCTTTTGGTTTAAGCCAAAAAATAAAATCGAAAGAAGTTTCTAAATTCTTGCTCTCGAGTGTCGTAATATGGAATAGATACATTGTCTGTTGTTTCATCTATCTTGGAGAAATACCACCACTCATATTTTTCAAGTTTGTCTCTGTTTTCTTGAAGTTTTTTTAGAAATTCAATTTCTGAAGGAACCCATACAATGTGTTTGAAAAGTTGTTTGTGCGCATCCGAAGTTAGAATGATTGGATTGTAGTAATGCTCAACTAAAAAATCTGTATTTAATTCGAGTTTCAATCCGTTGTAAGTATAGTTGTTCGGTTTATCCTTCCGATTGAATAAATCGAGTTGTTCTTGTAATTGTTGGTCATCGAGTTTTTTTGCAGAATAAGCAGCAATAATATCACTTACTGAATCATATTCGGATTTACTGCCTTTTATTGAGTCAATAATTGCTTGTTCTAATAATTCAAGTTCATTATCAGGTAGGTTATCAACTTCTATTTTTTCAAAATGATTTATTTCAGTTAAAACAGGTTCAAAAGACTTTAAACGCTTAGGTTTCTGATGGAAGTGCTGATTTAAAAGCAAGAGATTATCTATAGGTTTTCGATTTGACTTTGAAATTGTAAAATTGAAATTTGTTTCTACTCTTATTTTTTCTAAAGCTGAAATTAAAGTCTTTGAGACATTGATTGGTGCTTGCATCAATACCACTTTATCTTTTTCACCTGAGCTTGCTCCAACAAATTCTATAAGGTCATTATATTCATCTTTGTTTATTGAATACGCAGGAATGTCTACGATTACCTCTTCATATTTTGGAATAACTAATTCTTGTGGTATGGAAGTCTTTGATATATGCTTTATGGTTTTCCAATCATCAGCATCCTTTTCTCTACTTAAATTTTCAGTAATATTTTTAATTACTTCTTTTTAGTAGCAAACAAAAACAAACTTTCTAACGGTAAGTTCCTTTTCAGAATGTCTGCTTTAGATTTTATGTCTATAAATCTAGAAAGCGTTTGTGTTTCCTCTGGACTTACTATGTAATCAAGACGTTTTCTAATACCCGAAACTGGTTGAATTCTTACTCCACGGCCTATTGCTTGTAATACAAATTTTTGTGCGCCTTCATCTACTCCAATATTGATAAAGTTTACCACATTAGGTCGATTACTGTCCCAGCCTTATGTGAAAATACTTATTTTTTGAGATTTTATGACCAAGCTTACTTTCATTTTTATTTACGTAGCACATTCAATTCCGGGCTTTAATCATATGATTATTTTAATTTGTTATGGTCTTAAGGCTTCCTGATTTAAAAAGGACCTGATGGTTGGTTTGAGGGAATGAAGAGAAAAGTTTTACTAGTGGATTTTTATTTCAAAGAAAATAAGATCCTTGCAGTTGTGATATAGAAGGGTTTGCCAGGATGCGATGTTCGTAATTCTGGAAAGCGCCCATTTAAAGTCCATTCAAAAATTTAATGTGAGTATGAAGCAGTGCCTCACTGAATTAAGAGAATAAAAAAACCCTTCGATTTGAAGGGTTTTAGTGGTCCCACCTGGGCTCGAACCAGGGACCACTTGATTATGAGTCAAGTGCTCTAACCAGCTGAGCTATAGGACCGGTTAAAGAGGATGCAATATTACTACTTATTTTAAAATACTACAACAAATTTAGGATTTTATCTCTTGACATAATTCAATCAAAACACCATTGGTACTTTTGGGATGTAAAAATGCGACCAACTTATTATCAGCGCCTATTTTAGGGGTTTTGTTGAGCACCGTAAAGCCCTCATTTGAAAGCCGTTCTATTTCTGCTTCAATATCATCAACGGCAAAGGCGATGTGATGGATGCCCTCCCCTTTCTTTTCAATAAATTTAGCAATAGGACTATCTGCCGAAGTCGCTTCCAATAATTCTATTTTATTGGGGCCTGTTTCAAAAAAAGAAGTGCGCACACCTTCGCTTTCAACAGCTTCAATTTTATAGTGTGGTTTTCCGAAAAGTGCAGCAAAGATGGCGTTTGAGGCATCTAAATTTTTTACGGCGATTCCTATGTGTTCTATTTTTTTCATAAATAATCCATTTTTCATTCCCACGAAGGTGGGAATCTCATCAATACCTGCGAAGGCAAGTATCTAGTTAATGCAGGCGGGTATCTTGTTTTTGACGGACTGAGAATCTCATTTTAATTAATCAAAAATACAATATTCCTTAAATATGCTCTATTTTTGCAGTCAATAAGCCGTACTTGGCTTTAATTTACTAATTTAAGTCATTGGATCATCCTCTCGATTTATAAAAACAAAACATTTTGGAAGAAAGTCATAGACAGAAAAAAATAGGAGGCATTTTGCAGGAAGACTTGGTTGACGTGCTTCAAGGTGCAGCCACTAAAGGTGGGTTGCGTGGTGTGATTATTTCGGTTAGTAAGGTGAACGTGACGGCCGATTTATCCCTTGCAAAAGTATATTTGAGCATTTTCCCTAATAAGGAAGCTGCCGACCTATTGGTTGGCATTCGATCAAACACGCCGTTAATTCGTCATGAATTGGCACAACGCACCAAACATCAATTGCGTCGCATGCCGAATTTGGAATTTTTTATTGACGATTCACTCGAATATATCGAACGTATCGATAAATCCTTAAGAGGCGAAGACAACCCAATTAAGGATGCTAGTTTATTGGACAAACGTAAAAAGAAGTAATTGAACTTCGCGCTTTACATCGCTAAGCGATACCTCTTTACCAAAAGCAGCAATAATGCCATCAATATCATGACCATTATTGCTGCTTCAGGTGTGGTGGTTGCCGCTGCGGCGTTGTTTGTTGTGCTTTCAGGATTTGCCGGCTTAAAGGATTTTAGCCTTGAATTTTCTTCTTTTGTAGATCCTGACCTTAAAATTCTCCCAGAACAAGGAAAATCGTTCTTGTTGACCGACAAAGATTCAACAGCCTTATCAAAAATTGAAGGGATTGCATCGTATTCAAAAATCATTGAAGAGCGTATTATTATTGAATTTGACAATAAAAACGTGCTGGCATCACTTAAAGGTGTCGATGAAAATTATCTGAAGGTCACCAGCATTGATTCTATGATCATCCAAGGGCAATGGTTTGAAAAAGGCAGTGGCCAACTGGTTTCTGGCTGGGGCATTGCGCACAACCTCTCTTTTGGCGTTTTGGATTATGGAAAGACACTTAGCATTTATGTGCCAAAACCAGGCGTTGGACAAATCAGTTCCATAAGAGGTGCTTTTAACTCATTGAATATGGTCAATATTGGCGTTTTTGATATCAATGAAGATTTGAATAGCACTTACGTTTATACGGATATTGCAAACGCACGTTACTTGATGGATTATGCCAATAATCAAGTGAGCAGTATTGAACTGAAACTCCAACCAAACGCTAATGAAAGCACGGTTAGAAAAGCGATACTAGAGAATTTTGACACCAACGTTATTGTAAAGAATAGAGCACAATTAAATGATGCGCTTTACAAGATGTTGAACACCGAAAATTTGGTGGTGTATCTCATTTTTACTTTGGTCATTATCATCGCACTATTTAATGTGATTGGCGCGTTAATCATGATGATTTTGGACAAAAAGGGCTCTTTGCATACGCTTTATAATATCGGTGCAACAACCAAAGATATTAGACGTGTATTTTTTCTTCAAGGCAGCTTGATGAGTCTTCTTGGTGGATTTGTAGGGGTTTTGATAGGTTTTATCCTTGTAGTTCTGCAACAGCAATTCGCATTAGTGATGATCACGCCTTCACTTCCTTATCCCGTCAAAATTCAAGTCATGAATATTTTGGTTGTTTTAGTAACGATTACGATTTTAGGATTCATTGCCTCTAAAATTGCTTCAGGACGGATTAATGAGACATTGGTGAGGAGCTAGTTTTCAGTTGGCAGTGTTCAGTCAGCAGTTGGCAGTCTCAAGTCTTCGGTCTTCGGTCTTCGGTCTTCGGTCTTTAAAACTAAAATTCTCAAATCAAAAAGACTAAATAATTTTAACTCTCAATTTTCCAATACTTCATCCTCTAAACTTCAAGCTTCGTGCTTCCAACTTCTGGCTTTAAACGAACTCATAGCCAGAAAAAGCTTCCAACACCTCATCAAAAGCTTCATAGACGTTTGCAGCATCATCACTAGAAACCATTTTTGAACGGTATTCTTTAAAGTTTGGAATGCCTTTAAAGTAATTGGTATAATGACGTCTGGTTTCAAAAACACCCAGTTTTTCGCCTTTCCAACCAATCGCCATTTCAAGATGTCGTCGTGCAGCATCCACGCGCTCTTCTAAAGAAATAGGATCCAAATGTTCACCGGTATTAAAAAAGTGTTTCACTTGTTTAAAAAACCAAGGATTCCCAATACTGGCGCGGCCAATCATACAACCATCCAATCCATACACATCGCGCATTTCCATGGCTTTTTCAGGAGTATCCACGTCGCCATTTCCAAATACTGGAATGTGCATCCGTGGATTGTTTTTGACCTCTGCAATGGGTCCCCAATCGGCACTGCCCTTATACATCTGGGCACGTGTGCGTCCATGAATTGAAATTGCTTTACAGCCAACATCTTGCAAGCGTTCGGCTACCTCAAGTATTCTTATGGAATCATGATCCCAACCCAAACGGGTTTTTACGGTAATTGGCAAATTGGTGCGTTTTACCATTTCTGCAGTTAGCTTTTCCATGAGGCACACATCTTTCAAAATACCGGCACCAGCGCCTTTACTCACTACTTTTTTTACGGGACAGCCAAAATTGATGTCAATAATATCTGGGTTGGATTTCTCAACAATATCGATAGTTTGCAACATGCTTTCCAAATTGGCTCCAAAAATCTGAATGCCAACAGGACGTTCGCGTTCGTAGATATCCAATTTCATACGGCTTTTTGCGGCATCCCTGATCAGTCCTTCGCTGGAGATAAACTCCGTATAAACCACATCAGCGCCTTGTTCTTTGCACAAGGCTCTAAATGGTGGATCACTAACATCTTCCATAGGTGCTAACAGCAAAGGAAAATTCGGAAGTTCTATGTCGCCTATTTTTATCACAATTCAGATTTTGATGCAAAATTAATGCTTTTTGAGCAATTGCGGTTTATAAGACCACAGGTTTTGAAACCTGTGAGGTCTAGGTGTTGGATTACTGGTTTTGATCCTTCCCTCTTTAAGCCTTTTATTACAGGCTCAAATCCACTTTCCCTTGAAAAAAGGGAAGGAAGTTTTTGATTTGATTGTAGTCGTAAAATGAGACTAAAACTTAATGCTCCTCCTCTAAAATAATATTTAGTAAATCCTATTTATGACTTTAGAAGTAAAAAAATTGGATTTAATCAGTTGGTTGACAGATAGTAATTTAGATTGGTATGAACAGCTTTCAAATGAACACAAATCACAAATTGACCTGTAATTTTAACCTAATTATTATGAATTTAAAAGACCTCACAGGTTTTAAAAACCTGTGAGGTCTAGGTGAATTAATACTGGCTTAAAACCACCTTCCTTTGAAAAAAGGGAAGGAAGTTTTTGATCTCCTTAAAACGTCAAATCTTTCTCAATCTTCTCACCTTTTCTATCGATAATAACTTTGGTACGATCCCCTTCTTTAAAAACCGAAAGCGCTCGCATATAGCCATACATATCGGTGATTATACTGTCGCCCAGCTTAATAACAATATCGCCCTTTAGCAATCCTGCTCTTGAGCCTGGCGTGTCTTCTCTCGTGCCATCAATCCGCATGCCTTTACCATCAAATAAATAATCGGGCACCACACCTAACCCGACTTTAAAACGAGGTGTTTCTTCACTTTCATTCTTGGTTTTCCTGAATGCCAATTTTCCGCTGTTGTCCAATTCTGTAATGACCTCAAAAATATAGTCTGAAATGAGTTCCATGCCTTTAAAATTCAACTTATCATAGTCATCGCTTGGTTTGTGATAATCTTCATGCTGACCCGTAAAAAAGTGAAGTACGGGAATATCACTTAAATAAAACGAGGTATGGTCAGAAGGTCCAACGCCAGATTCATTATCTATCAATTTAAAGCTTTTGTTAGCCGCCTGCAGCACTTGCTTAAAACGAGGCGAGGTTCCTGTGCCATAAACGGCGAGCGTGCCATCTTCTTTCAAACGTCCAACCATGTCCATATTAATCATATAATTGACGGTTGCGATATCAATCGTCGGATTTTTTACAAAAAAATTGCTTCCCAACAAGCCCATTTCTTCACCTGAAAAAGCTATAAATAAGTAGTTATTATGCGTATTGCCCTTGGTCAATTTCAATGCTAAATTCAAAAGAACAGCAACACCACTAGCATTATCATCAGCACCATTATGAATGGCTTTATCCCTTTCACGGTACAACGAACCTTCGCCGCCATAACCCAAATGGTCATAATGCGCGCCAATAATAACGGTGTTTTTGGCGTGATTATCAATATATGCCAGCACATTGATCCCGGTAATTGTGTTATCAGTAGTTTTAGCGTCATAAAACACTTCACTATGCGGATCTTTTTTAGGTTTAAAACTAAAGTATTGGTAAAAACCATTGCTTCCCTTAGGTTGTAATCCGAGGGCTTTAAAGCGTTCTGAAATATAGGCGACTGCTTTCTTCTCGCCATTGGTCCCAGTTTCCCGACCTTCATAAGCATCGGAAGCCAAGACGGAAACATCAGTCTCCATACTTATTTCTTCAATAACTTCTTGCTTACAAGATGCTATTAAAACTAAAAACAGACTCCATATTATAAATTTCATAATTTTATATGTTAATTTTATATAAAACTAAGAAAAATCCAACTAAAGCTCTATGATTTCGACAATCTTGTATCTAAACTATTTTCTATGAAAAATATCCTTTTTATTGCTATAATCGCTACGCTTATTTTTTCATGTAAAAACGATAAGGAATCCTTTAACACAACAGTTAAAAAACTTGAAAGAACAGCTTCAGATTCTCTGATTTATCCCGAAGAAAAACATTTCAAATCCTTAAAACAAATCACTTTTGGCGGCGATAATGCAGAAGCCTATTGGAGTTTTGATGACAAGCAATTGGTTTTCCAATCCAATAATCCCAAATGGAATGTCCACTGTGACCAAATGTTTTTGATGAATGCTGACGACACGTTTAAAGATAAAATACCACCTATGATCAGCACTGGAAAAGGCAGAACCACCTGTGCTTACTTTTTGCCTGACAATAAACATATTGTTTATGCCTCCACGCATCTTGGTAATGATAAATGCCCGGAAACACCATTGAAAAAGGATGGGAAATATATTTGGCCCATCTATGATTCCTATGATATTTTTGTGGCCGATTTGGAAGGCAATATTACCGCACAATTGACCCATGAAAAAGGTTATGATGCAGAAGCCACCGTATCCCCAAAAGGCGATAAAATCGTATTTACCTCTACTCGAAATGGCGATATCGATTTGTACACCATGAACATTGATGGCTCAGATGTCAAACAGATAACCTTCGAATTGGGCTATGATGGCGGTGCTTTCTTTTCTCCTGATGGCACAAAAATCATCTTCCGTTCGTCGCGTCCTAAAACTGAGGACGACATCGCAGAATACAAAAGTCTCCTGAAAGAAGGATTGGTGCAGCCCACTGAGATGGAACTGTACATTTGCAATGCCGATGGTAGTGATTTAAGACAATTAACCCACCTCGGAAATGCCAATTGGAGTCCATTTTTTTTACCGGACGGCAAACGGATTATTTTCTCTTCAAATTTTGAATCCGAGCGCGGATTTCCATTCAGTTTGTACATTATAGGCATTGATGGCAAGGGCTTGGAGCGCGTTACCCATAGCGAAACGTTTGATGCCTTCCCCGTATTTTCAAACGATGGCAAAAAACTGATGTTCTCTTCCAACAGAAACAACGGCGGTGGCCACGATACTAATTTATTTGTTGCAGAATGGCAGGATTAATTGAACAGACTGACCGATTTAACTATTTTTTCTCCAATCGTTCAGTTTCCTGTTGCGATGTGACACGTTCGTTAGTCTTTAAATTAGTGTTACCAAATTTATATCGAAATCCTAATTTGACGGTTCTTGTATCCTGATCATAAAACGTGGTATTGTTCTGATTTAAATAGCGTGATTTAAATGTGAAATCCTGTTTATTAAAAAGGTCAGAAATCACTAAGGACACCGATGCCTTATTTTTTAAAATGGTTTTAGAAATGGTTAAATTTGAAAATAATACCTCATTGATTTCCCGAAAACCTCTAATGGATTTGCTCATGTAAGTTAACGAGAGATTGGCGTTCAAACTTTTATCCTTTAAGAAGGTGATATCATTGCTCAATGCGGTATAATTTGACCATAAATCTTTCTCGTATTCCAAACCATCAATGGTGCCTCGATCCCGAGTGTTGTAAAATGAGGTCACAAAATAAACGGACCAGTTTTCGATTAGATCAAAATAGGTAACGAAGTCAAACCCATACTCGATGGTAGATTTAAGATTAAATGGTGTATAGGTAATTCTTTTGTTGACATTATCCTGAAGTGTCAACTCGAAAATATTGTTATCAGAAGCTTTATAATAGGCTTCCACAGTATAAAGTCCGTTCAAAAATGAAGTTCCAAGTATGGCCCGATTCACAATAATGGGCTTTAAATCAGGATTTCCTGTAACAACAGTCACATCATTCAAATAAAACTGAAACGGATTTAAATCCTGATAATCAGGACGTTGAATACTTCGTTTGTAATTAGAATATAACGAGAAATTATCCGAAAAAGCATAAGTTAGACTTGCTGTTGGAAACCAGTCCAAATAATCCTGGTTATTGGTTACGTTATCAATAACGGAGTAGCCTTTAGCATTGGTTTGCTCAACACGTAATCCCGCAATCAAACTGAGTTTCTCCCACTCTTTTGAAAAATTAACATAACCTCCATAAATGGATTCATCATAGGTATAAACATCCGTATTATTGGCGTCAATGGTTTCGGCCCCATTAACACTATTAAACTGTGTAATATCACTAGCCGTCTTTATGTTTGAACCTTTGCCGCCTATTTCAAGATTTGCAGAGTCATCAATTGGTAAATTATAATCAATTTTTGCGGTATAGATTTCAGTGTCCTGATGGTTTTCGGTTCTAAAAGCTGATGTGTCCAAAAAGCTGCCATCATTTGCAAAATAATTACTTTTTACATTCTGATTGCGATTGTAATTATAGGTCGTAAAATGGGCATTCGCTGAAAGTTTCTCACCCGATTTCTCAAATTTGTGTACATAATCGAGGTCAAAACCTAAATTGTACTTATCGTCTTTTGAAATATTATTGGCATCAAAATAATAATTCAAATTCTGACTGGCATCCAATACATGCGTGTTATTCTTTATTTTATAGTCAAAATAAGGAAGCACCAGCATGTTTGAAGATAAACTCAATGTGTTTTTTTCATTGATGTTATAATCAAAATTGAAATTGAAATTATGAGTTTTTGACCATGTGTTTCGGTTGGTAGTGGATTTAAAAATTTCATCAATAGTGTTATTAAAATCCAGATAATTAACCACTTCATCTTGGTCTCTATTGATTTTATCTTGGGAATAGGCATAATTCGCGAAAAAATCAATTTTTTCATTTTTAAAAAAATGGCTCATTCCCGCATCATATCTCGGGAAAACGCCTTGAGTGAAATTGCCGAACACATTTCCCCTATATCCAGTGACCAAGTTTTTACTCATCACAATATTGATCACTGCACCGCTGGACGCATCATATTTAGCGGAGGGATTGGTAATCACTTCTACTGATTTTAATGAATTTGCCGATGAGCTTTGTAGTAATTGCATCAATTCCTCCCCGCTTAAATGCACTTTCTTATCATTGATATACACCGTTGGTTTGGCATTTTTTACCTGAATATTGTTGTCCATGACCAAAATACCAGGCGTACTTTGAAGTACCTCAAACATATTGCCTTCAATTAAGGCGGTGTTTTCAATATTAAAAACCAAACGATCGGCTAATTTTTTTAAGGTGGGCCTTTTAACGCTAATATTTATTTCATCCAATTGTTCTGACGCCTCGTTCAAAACAATAGTTCCCATTTCGACCGATTGATCGACCAAAACAGATTTATAAATATCCGTATAGCCCATAAAACTAAACTTGAACACATATTTATCTGACGCTAATCTATCGAGCATAAAAAAGCCCTTATCATTGCTTGAAACCCCTCTTACAATGGAGGAGTCTTGGGCTTTCATTACAATGACATGAGCAAATGCAATGGGCTGTTGCTCACGATCGTGAACAAATCCAGAAACCGAATACTCTTGTGAAAAACCTACGGTTGTTGACAGAACAGCGCACAAAAATAAGCAGAGGTAAATAAGGGGTTTCAAGTTAGTTTAAGTTTAGACCTGCAATATATACATTGTTTTAGAATTTTTTTTATGGTATTTCCGTAATTGTTAATGTTTTTAGGTACATAAAAAACAACCAAAAGCGCAATAAATCAGTTATATTTGCAAATTAGTTAGCCCATTTATTTTTATGAAGAACATTAGAAATTTTTGTATTATAGCACATATCGATCATGGTAAAAGTACACTTGCCGATCGCTTATTGGATTTTACGGGTACTGTAACGGATCGTGAGAAACAAAACCAACTTTTGGATAGTATGGATTTGGAGCGTGAGCGTGGCATTACCATTAAATCCCATGCCATACAAATGGAATACACCTATGAAGGTGAAAAATACATTCTTAATCTAATTGATACTCCTGGGCACGTTGACTTTTCTTATGAAGTTTCACGTTCCATTGCGGCATGTGAAGGTGCTTTGCTTATTGTTGATGCAGCGCAAAGCATTCAGGCGCAAACTATTTCAAATTTATATTTGGCTTTAGAGAATGATTTAGAAATTATTCCCATCTTAAATAAAGTGGATTTACCAAGTGCCAATATTGAAGAAGTTACAGATGATATCGTTGATTTATTGGGCTGTAAACGTGAAGACATCATTCACGCCAGTGGTAAAACAGGCTTTGGAGTAGATAATATATTAGCGGCGGTTATTGCCCGTATTCCGGCTCCAAAAGGAGATGTCAATGCACCTTTACAGGCTTTGATTTTTGACTCAGTATATAATACTTTTAGAGGTATTGAAACTTATTTTAGAGTATTTAACGGTGAAATTAAAAAAGGACAGAAAATTAAATTTGTCGCTACCGACAAAGAATATTACGCTGATGAAGTGGGTACCTTAAAACTCACACAAGTTGCAAAACAAAGCGTTAAAGCTGGCGATGTTGGGTATTTGATAACTGGAATCAAAACAGCAAAAGAAGTCAAAGTAGGAGATACCATTACCGATTTTGCAAATCCAACCACCAATATTGTGGAAGGATTTGAGGACGTCAAACCGATGGTATTTGCCGGGATTTATCCTGTGGATACTGAAGATTATGAAGAGCTTCGAAACTCCATGGAAAAATTACAATTAAACGATGCGTCCTTAGTGTTTGCAACAGAAAGTTCAGCGGCTTTGGGCTTCGGTTTCCGTTGTGGTTTCTTGGGGATGCTGCACATGGAAATTATCCAAGAACGTTTGGAGCGTGAGTTTGACATGACCGTCATTACCACAGTACCTAACGTGTCGTACAATGCTTATACCAATAAAAACCCAGATGTTCCTTTTGTAGTCAACAACCCGTCCGACTTGCCTGATCCGTCAACCGTCAATCGCGTTGAAGAGCCGTATATTAAGGCTACCATAATCACAAAAGCTGATTATGTGGGTAACGTCATGTCCTTATGTATTGAAAAAAGAGGGATTGTGGTCAACCAGACCTATTTGACAACAGAACGTGTGGAACTCACTTTTGATATGCCATTGGCAGAAATTGTTTTCGATTTTTACGACCGATTAAAAACAGTGTCAAAAGGTTATGCCTCTTTTGATTACCATCCTTCAGGCATGAGAACCTCAAAATTGGTGCGTTTAGATATTTTATTAAACGGACAACCTGTTGATGCACTTTCGGCTTTAATTCACGCCGATAATGCACAGGATATCGGTAAAAAAATGTGTGAAAAACTGAGAGAATTGATCCCACGTCAGCAATTTGATATTCCTATTCAAGCTGCGGTGGGTGCTAAAATCATCTCAAGAGAAACCATAAAAGCACTTCGTAAAGACGTTACTGCCAAATGTTATGGTGGGGATATTTCACGTAAACGTAAACTTCTTGAAAAACAGAAAAAAGGTAAAAAACGTATGCGTTTGGTAGGGAATGTTGAAATTCCACAACAAGCGTTTATGGCGGTTTTGAAATTGAACGACTAAATTCATGTTCAGTTACTGAGCATGCCGAAGTAAAAGCAGAAATCATTAGCTTCATCGAAGCTCATCGTATCAATTGAAGGCGATAGCATCTCATAAATACTCCTTTCTTCCTTAATTTTATAAATGAAATATTCCTGCAGTGACAGGAATATTTCGTTTTTAAAATATTTAAAACTGAATAATTGGTAATTCTTCATCAGTTTCCATCCTAAAAACTGCAAGGCTCTAATTCCACAAAATGCAATTTAAAACCCTGATTCTGAAGGTTCATCTCACATATCTAAATATATTTTGAGCGAACTGATTATAATGCAAATTTAGACAGTTCATTCCATAGCATCATAATAGCAGCGTGAACTGTCCTAGACACTCTAACAATTTATTTAAATTATATTCATGTAATGTGCTCAATTATTTTGTAGTTTTAAAGAACTTATAAAACCAACCAATGAACATATTTCATCTTAGTGCTGAATGCTATCCTATTGCCAAAGTTGGAGGATTGGGTGATGTCGTGGGAGCACTTCCAAAATATCAGAATCAATTGGGTGAGACCAGCAGTGTCATCATGCCATTTTATAATAATAAGTTTACCGATTCAAATACCTTCAAAAAAGTGTTTAGCGGACGGTTCAATTTAGGACGAACTTTTGATTTTGATATTCTTACACTTACAGACAATACCTTGGGCTATGATCTTTATTTGGTTCATATTCCAGGATTACTTTACACGGATTATGTCTATTCTTCCGCTGATACGGAACGCTTTTTAGGCTTTCAAATTGCCGCGTTGGATTGGTTGGTGCAATTGAAACAAAAGCCTGATATAGTGCACTGTCATGACCATCATACCGGGTTGATTCCTTTCATGATGTCGCAATCGTATGCCTATCATAAATTGAAAATGACGCCTTCGGTCTTTACGATCCATAACGGACAATATCAAGGTTGGTTCAGCCATAATAAAATACATCTCATTCCTCCCTTTGACTTTTCTAAAGCCGGATTATTAGATTGGAAACATCAAATCAATCCGATGGCATCGGCCTTAAAATGTGCTTGGAAAGTGACTACAGTTTCTCCCAATTATATGGAAGAACTCAAATACGCTGCCAATGGTTTGGAAGATTTATTGCGCTACGAAAGTGACAAATGTGTAGGGATTTTGAATGGTATTGATGACAAGGTTTGGGATCCCGCGACGGATGATAGTTTAATTCAAAATTATACTGTAAAAACCGTAACCTCTGGTAAGAAAGCCAACAAAGAATGGCTCTGTAAAGAGTTTAATCTTAATCCAGAGCTTCCGTTATTTGCATTTATTGGACGCTTAGTGGGGGAGAAAGGCGCTGATCTATTACCTGATATTTTCAATAATTCACTCGTCCATAAAAACCTTTCTATTTTTATGTTGGGCTCAGGAGATGCTTCGGTCGAACATGAATTGGATGAGCTTAAATTCCGTTATCCGGGCTACTACAATACGTATATTGGCTACAATGAGCGTTTAGCACACATTGTTTACGCTGCCGCAGATTTTCTAGTGATGCCATCACACGTAGAACCTTGTGGGCTAAACCAGATGTACGCTTTACGCTATGGCACCGTGCCGATTGTTAATAAAGTGGGCGGCTTGAAAGACACCGTTCAAGATTTTGATGATAAGGGTTTTGGCATCCTACATGATGGTGCTACAGTCCATGAAGGCAGTTTTGCCATTCATAGAGCCATTAACTTTTATAACGATGTGGAACGATTCAAAAAGAACCGTAACTTAATCATGAAAATTGACCATTCTTGGGACACCTCAGCTCAAGCCTATATTAATCTCTATAATTCTTTAATCCTATAACTATGTACCACGACAATGTAATTTCTATCATTTTGGGTGGTGGACAAGGCTCACGACTGTATCCACTAACTGCAACACGTTCAAAGCCAGCGGTTCCTATTGCCGGAAAATATAGATTGGTGGATATTCCTATATCTAACTGTATCAATTCCGAAATCAAACGCATGTTTGTATTGACACAGTTTAACTCTGCCTCGTTAAACAAGCATATTAAAAACACTTATCATTTCAGTTTCTTCAGTCAAGCGTTTGTTGACGTTTTGGCTGCGGAACAGACGATGTCAAGCGCAGCTTGGTATCAAGGTACTGCAGATGCCGTACGTCAAAATATGCACCATTTTTTAAACTATGAGTTTGAGTACGCACTGATCCTATCCGGCGACCAGTTATACCAAATGGATTTTAACAAAATGTTGGATGCTCATATCGCCAGTAATGCTGAAATAACCATAGCTACCTTGCCAGTAATCGAAAAGGAGGCAACGTCTTTCGGGATTTTAAAAACAGATGAGAACAGCATCATTACTTCTTTTATAGAAAAACCAGATGCGAGTTTATTACCGGAATGGACTTCAGAAGTTAGTGATAGTATGAAAGCGCAAGGGCGAAATCATTTAGCTTCAATGGGAATTTACATCTTTAATAGACAGCTCCTTATTGACCTTATGAAAAACCCTGATACCAACGATTTTGGTAAGGAGATTATACCGCAATCTATTGAGAAGCATAAAACCTTGAGCTATCCATTTGAAGGCTATTGGACGGACATTGGAAACGTGGATTCATTTTTTGAAGCCAATTTAGGTCTAACCGATGATATTCCACAATTTGATTTATTCAATGGTAAAAACCGCATTTATACAAGGGCGCGGATGCTCCCAACTTCAAAAATAAGCGGAACTACATTGAATAAAGCAGTTATCGCCGATGGTTGCATCATCAATGCAGGTAAAATAGAGCATTCCGTCATTGGTATTCGTTCAAGAATAGGGCATGAATCAACCATTATTAACACTTATATGATGGGTAGCGATCGTTACCAAACGTATGAGGAAGTGACCTCTAAAACAGAAATTCCGATGGGTATCGGGGAGCGCTGTTTTATCAAAAACGCTATTATCGATAAAAATTGTCGTATTGGAAATGATGTTAGAATCAACGTCGATGCCAATTCAAAAGACATTGAAACCGATACTTATGTGATCAGACAAGGGATTGTAGTCGTCAAAAAAGGTGCTGTCATTCCGCATGGCACGGTCATTTAAATAGGATTATATTTTATTATAATATCCGAGAAAAGAATCAAGACCGCTTCGCTTTTAAAATCAAGCACAAACCCGCCTGAATGACACAGTCGGGCAGGGACAAAATTCTTTAAACAAGGCCAGTAAGGTCTCTATCTTAATCTCATCAGCACAATGTCCTATGAAAACCGAGTTTTATAAAATAAAATGAATTTCAATCGGACAAAAATTATATTTTAACTAAAGGAGCCTCAATCATTATCATTTGAGGCTTCTTCATTTTCATGAGTTGACGTTTTTTCCTTCTGAATTTTTTCTACATCAAAAGGTTTTCCTAAATAAACCAACTTCCAACCTTCGGTAAATTCTTCATCGTCTTTATTAATAGTCGCTATGAGGTGCAATTCATCGGATTCATCTTTTAAAAACATCGGAATAATATCGTCGTCTTTACCACTGAGTACCATTAAACTTTCGTAATGCTCTTTATTTAGTATGTCAATTTCATTTATGGATGGGTATTTTCTTGTGGTTTCTGTAAGCGACATATATCCATCGGTTTTGATAAATAGATTCCCAGTTGGCTTAAAATCAGGATCACTTAATTCATCAGAAGATATTAATCGAAAGGCGCCATTCGCACCAAATTCTTTTCCATATTGATCAATGAAAAACTGATTGATATCGGAGTTTGCCGTCATCGCAATAATATAACCGACATCATTCAATTCGATGTTGTCACTTAAGGAATCAGAATATATATTGAAATTGAGCGCTTCCAAACCGAGTTCCTGGGCTTGGTTAATATTGCTTTGATTGTTATCAATAAGCACGACATGTCGTCCGTTTTTTTCCAAATAATTTGCAATTAAACGGGATGCTTTAGATGCTCCCACAATGAGAATACCAGTTGATTTTTTAAGAAATACACCCAATTTTTTAGACACAAATCGAGCAGTGGTGGCATTTAATAAAACAGTTCCCAAGACAATCATAAACACCAATGGCGTAATAAATTCGGCATCTTCAAAACCATTTCTCGCCAATTTTAATCCAAATAAAGAAGCAATTCCAGCTGCCACAATACCTCGAGGACCTACCCAACTGATGAAAATTTTCTCATTGCGCTCAAAGGTCGAATTACGGGTACTTAAAAACACGCCTATTGGCCTGAGCACAAATACGACAATGGCGAAGAGCGCAACCATATTCCCATTAAAAACTAACATTAAATCTTCCATATTGATGTTGGCCGCAAGCAAGATGAATAGGATGGAAACCAACAAAATACTTAAGGATTCCTTGAAATATAATAATTCCTTGAGATAAGGCGAATTGGAATTTCCCAAAATCATTCCCATAACCACAACCGCCAACAAACCCGATTCATGTGCAAAAACATCGGCCAGCACAAATACGCCCAGAACGCTCGCCAGCGCGAAAACATTGAGGAGATAATGCGGAATAAAATGTTTGTTCAAGACAAAATTGAGTCCGTGGGCAAAAGCAAATCCAAACGTGCTTCCAAACAAAACAATCTTTCCAAACTCTATAAATGCTGTTTTGGTAAAAGCACCGCCAACATCCACACTTATAAATTCGAATACCAATACCGCCACCAGAGCACCAATAGGATCGATAAGGATACCTTCCCATCGCAAGACTGCGGACACATCTTGTTTTAAAGGAATATGTCTTAAAATAGGTGTAATCACCGTGGGGCCTGTAACCATGATTAATGCCGAAAACAGAAACGACATTTCCCAACTAAGATAAAATAAATAATGTGCTGCAATTGCAGCGCCAAAAAAGGTCACAATGGAACCAATGGTAATCAATTTAGTAATTACAGGCCCTACATTTTTAATTTCCTTGACGCGTAAAGTCAGCCCGCCTTCAAAAAGAATGATACTGATGGAAAGAGACACAAAATAAAAAAGACTCTCTCCCGGAAAAAGTCCGTTTTTGCCGTTATATATCGGTTCAATCCATTTGCTGCCATCACTGGAAAGATATTCAGCAGCAATTGGACCTACTAAAAGACCAATTAAAATTAGGGGAAGAATAGCTGGAATTTTCAATTTCCAAGCGACCCATTGTGCCAATATTCCTAATATGACTAATCCTGATAGTTCAACCATATAATTGCTTTATCTTTCTTTTGTAAGTAGTAAAGTTATTTTTTTTTGGTTTAATCTGACGTAAAAAATATCACAAAACTGAAATGTTTTGTTTGAAAGACAAAGGATTGGCAATATTTTAAGCTCATATAACCTCCCTATTTAGGCTGTTCATTTGGCTCAAAATTGTAATACAATTTTTTTAAACTTCGTTTTAATAAAGCAAATCGATAAATACCAATGACTAAGAAAACAGCACTGAAAACCAAGGATAGGATAGCTAAATATTTAAAATCCGGAAAGTTTTTGAGCTGAAAGAATGCAATCCCACCTAAAAGTAAATACAATGATGACCTAATATAAGAAAGTAAGGTGCGCTCGTTGGCCAATCGCGTGCGTTCGATGGCGAGATAATCTCTTAAAATGACTTCTTGATCTGGTTTGAAATCACGCCCAAACTTTAAAAGTTTCATATTTTTAAAGCGCAATGGAGCTGGAACGATTCTTTTCATAAGTCTTTTTTATAAAATTAAAATAATTTTTAGCGGATTCAAATTATCTCAGTGATTAGTTAGTGAGTAAGCCCTTTAAAATGTTAAAAAACAGCCAATATCATGTCGCAAAACCTACAAATTTTAACTGATTTAGTAATTTGCATGTTTAACTTTACCAAAAGTAACGATTATGCAACTATATCCCATTGAAACTGGAAATTTCAAACTTGATGGAGGGGCCATGTTTGGGGTCGTGCCGAAATCAATTTGGCAACGCACCAATCCCGCCGATGCCAATAATATGATCGATATTGCAGCGCGCTGTCTGTTAATGGAAATTGATAACCGACTCATTTTGATTGATACCGGAATGGGGAATAAGCAAAACGATAAATTTTTTGGTTATTACTATTTATATGGCAATGATTCGATAGATAGTTCCTTAAAAAAATATGGTTTTCATCGCGACGATATTACCGATGTGTTTATGACCCACTTACATTTTGACCATTGTGGTGGCAGCATCCAATGGAACAAAGATAGAACGGGTTATGAACCCGCTTTTAAAAACGCACATTTCTGGAGTAATGAAAAGCATTGGCAATGGGCAACCCAACCCAATAATCGCGAAAAAGCATCGTTTTTAAAGGAAAATATTCTGCCAATGGAAGAAAGTGGCCAACTCAAATTTACGTCGCTTCCTCAAGATCGATTGCTAAAAAATTCTGAACTCGGTTTTGATATCTTTTTTGCCGATGGCCATACTGAGAAGCAAATGATTCCGCTGATCAAATATCAAGATAAAACCATTGCCTTTGTGGCCGATTTACTGCCGACGGTTGGGCATTTACCTTTGCCTTTCATCATGGGTTATGATACTCGGCCTTTATTGACCTTGGATGAAAAGGAATCATTTCTGAATACCGCTGCCGATCAAAATTATTATTTGTTTTTGGAACATGATGCGCATAATCAGATTATCACAGTAAAACATACGGACAAAGGCGTCCGTTTAGATCAAACATTTACTTCACAAGAGATTTTTACACATTAATAAATTAATTATATGAAATTATTTAAATCATTTGCAATTGTTGCTTTTGCAGCAACGACTCTATTTAATTGCGGCTCTGCTTCCAGTGTGCTTTCAACACCAATGGAAAACATTGACACGATGCCATTAAAAACTTCTGAATTAACTGATGCCGAAAAGCAACATTGGGGACATTTGGATTTGAAAAATGACACCATTCCTGGGATGAGTGTTGACAAGGCCTACAACGAAATCATCAAAAACAAAAAAGGAGCCAAAGTAATCGTTGCTGTTATTGATTCAGGAATTGATATTGACCATGAAGATTTGCAAGGAGCTATTTGGACCAATCCCAAAGAAATTCCAGGGAACGGCATCGATGATGACAACAATGGTTATGTGGACGATATCCACGGATGGAATTTTCTTGGCGATGGCTATGATGAGCAGTTGGAATATGTGCGTTTATTGGCAAGCGGCGACACTTCAAACCCACGATATGCGGAAGCAAAAGCCGAAAGACAGGCCGACTATGACAAATACGCAGGTATCAAAACCAATTATGAGCAGTTTTTACAACAAATTAAAAATGCTGATGATGCCTTGACCAAAGAAACCAAAAAAGAAAATTACACAGAAGAAGATGTCAATGCTATCAGCACAAGCAATGAAATTTTAAAACAATACGTGGCCATTGCAAAATATGTGTACAGTATGGATTTTAAAACCTTAAAAGCGGCCATAGCAGATATTAGTGAAGGACTTGTAGATATTAATGACCGCCTGAACTATAACCTCAACGTCGATTTCAGAGGGCGTAAAACAGGAGATAATCCGGATGATATGGTCAAAAAATATTACGGAAACAACAACGTTAAACCTGTAAAACCATCAGAAAGCCACGGTACACACGTTGCTGGTATTATTGCTGCCGTAAGAAACAACGGTAAAGGTGGAAATGGGGTTGCCAACAATGTGAAAATTATGAGCCTAAGAGCAGTTCCAAATGGTGACGAATATGATAAAGATATCGCCTTGGCCATCCGATATGCTGCTGATAATGGTGCGAAAGTGATGAACTTCAGTTTTGGAAAACACTATTCTCCACATAGTGATTGGGTAAGAGATGCTATTGTATATGCGGCTTCTAAAGATATTTTGATTGTGAATGCTGCCGGAAACGAAGCCCTTGATTTGGATACCAAAAACGTTTATCCTAATGACGCTGTTGATAATGGCCCTGAGGTTGCAGATAACTTTATCACTGTTGGATCATTGGACTCAACTTACGGCTCAGGAATGGTCTCTGGATTTTCAAATTATGGTAAAATAAACGTTGATATTTTCGCTCCAGGAGGAGAAATCTATTCAACAATTCCAGGTAATGAATATAAAAGTCTTGGTGGGACGTCAATGGCCGCTCCAGGAGTTGCTGGTATCGCAGCATTAATTCGTTCCTACTATCCAAATTTGACCGCACCGCAAGTTAAGAAAGTCATTTTGGATTCTGGATTGCCACTTACCACCAAAGTAATTGTTGGAGGCGATCCAACCAACATAAAACCATTCGGTGAACTTTCAAAATCACAAAAAATTGCCAACGCCTATAACGCTTTAATTTTAGCGGATCAAATGTCAAAAAACTCTAAATAAACTTTTAAAATGAAATTTACTTATGCTTTAAGTCTTAGTTTTCTTTTGTTGATGCCTGCAATTAAAGGGCATTCACAAAATGAAACACGGCCATCTTCCAATCCACATTATTGGCAGCAACATGTCGATTACACGATGGCTATTGATATGGACGTCAAAACTTACCGATATACCGGAACTCAAAAGTTGGTTTATACCAACAATTCTCCAGATGTATTGAACCGCGTTTACTATCATTTATATCCCAACGCCTTTCAGCCGGATAGTGAAATGGATGCCCGCTTAAAAAGCATTCCAGATCCTGACGGTCGAATGGTCAATAATTTAGGTACGAAAGCAGATCCAATTTATGAAAGTCGCATCAGCAAATTAAGTCCTTATGAAATTGGATATATCAATGTTACTTCCTTGCTTCAAGATGGCAAAAAAGTCAACCATGAAACCCAAGGCACCATTTTGATTGTCACCTTGGATCAACCCATTCAACCGGGACAAAAGACGACTTTTGATATGGTTTTTGACGCTCAAGTGCCGGTTCAAATCCGTCGTTCTGGCAGAAATAACAGTGAAGGTGTCGCTTTATCCATGTCACAATGGTATCCAAAACTGGCCGAATATGATGATGAAGGCTGGCATGCCGATCCTTATATCGCCAGAGAATTTTATGGGGTATGGGGCGATTTTGATGTCAAAATTACCATTGATAAAAATTATACGATTGGAGGTACAGGATATCTTCAAAACCCGAACGAAATCGGTCACGGTTACGAAACACAACCGGTTAAAAAACAAAAAGGCAAAACCTTAACCTGGCATTTTAAAGCGCCTAATGTTCATGATTTTACTTGGGCCGCCGATCCCAATTATATCCACGATAAACATCAAGTTGAAAATGGACCGATGCTCCATTTTTTATATAAAAATTCCATGCCTGCAGATAAATTGGAAAATTGGAAAAAACTCCAGCCAATTACAGAGGAATTAATGCAGTATTTCAGTACGCATGTTGGTAAGTACCCTTATGACCAATATTCGGTCATTCAAGGTGGCGATGGCGGTATGGAATACGGGATGTGTACATTGATTGTTGGTGAAGGAACGATTAGTGGATTAATAAGCGTTACCGCGCACGAATTAGCACATAGTTGGTTCCAATTTGTATTGGCAAGCAATGAGAACAAACATTCTTGGATGGATGAAGGTTTTACAACTTATATTCAGGATCGTGCCTTAGATGCCATAACCGGAACAAACAGTGATAATCCATTTGCCGGATCCTATCGTTCGTATATTTCCTTGGCAAATTCCGACAGAGAGCAGCCACAAAGCACGCACTCTGATCGTTATGCCTATAACCGTGCGTTTTCAATTGCTTCTTATAGCAAAGGCTCCTTATTTTTAACGCAATTAGGCTATATTATGGGTGAAGACAATCTGGATAAAACCATCAAGCAGTATTTTAAAGAATGGGCTTTCAAACACCCAAAACCGATGGATTTTATCAGAATTGCTGAAAAAGTTTCCGGAATGGAGCTCGATTGGTATTTGACGGATTGGACACAAACCACAAATAAGATTGATTATGCCATTAAAGATGTCAATGCAGAAGGTAACAAAACATCAGTGACCTTAGAGCGGATTGGTTTAATGCCAATGCCTATCGATCTTGAAATAACCTATGCCGACGGTACCAAATCCGCCTATTATATTCCATTACGAATGATGCGCGGTGCAAAACCAACACCTCCAACCACAACGGTTATAAAAAATTGGGCTTGGGCTCATCCAACTTATACCTTTGAAGTTGAAAAACCAAAAAGTGCTATCAAGACCATCACTATTGATCCTAGAGGTTATATGGCGGATGTTAACAGAGAAAACAACGTCGTAAATTTTAATTAGAAAAATGATTATCCGAAAAAACACATTCGGGTTAAAATCGACTTAGGACGAAAAGACATCAAACATCTTTTTTATAAAATTGCCTGTCAAAATAAAAAGCAATTAGTCCTATGTCTTAAAACGGATAAGCTTAATTAACAAAAGAATTTACTTTCTAAAAACCGCTTTTATCAAGCGGTTTTTTTATTTGCTAAAGTAGTACCTTTGCTGCCCTATGGATCAATCATTTAAAAAAATAGAAAAACTCAAAAGCCAGAAGCTTATTGAAAAGCTCTTTTCTGAAGGCAAATCTGTCGCCGTATATCCTTTGAGATTGGTCTATTTAAAAACCAGTTTTGACGATCCTATCCAGATAAAAACGGGCGTTTCAGTAAGCAAACGAAATTTCAAAACGGCAGTCGCTCGAAACCGAATAAAACGCTTGATGCGAGAAGCTTATCGGCTTAACAAATCCAAGTATTTTAACAACATTCCAGACCAATATGCGTTTATGATTTTGTACATTGGTAAGACCGGAACAGATTTTCAAACCATATCGAAAAAAATGAATACCTTGATGGATGTTTTTCTGAAACATCAATCCCTTCCCAAACCCTAAATTTTTGAGACTACGATTATGAAAAAGCTTTTGACCAAAAAAATAATACTCCCTGTTTTTATAGGTGTTTTGTTTATTACCGGATCGGCGTTTAAAAGTGATTTCTTCGAAATAGCCAAACAAATAGAAATTTTTACCACACTTTTTAAAGAGGTCAACATGAATTATGTGGACGAAACCAATCCAGCGGAATTGATGGATACGGCCATAAAAAGTATGTTGCAAAATTTAGATCCTTATACCAATTATTATAATGAACAGGATGTAGAAGCGTCACGAATTAACAATACGGGCGATTATACGGGCATAGGAGCGAATGTGCTGACCTTAAAGGATAAGTTGGTGATCATTGAACCTTATAAAGGTTTTCCGGCGGAAAAAGCAGGCTTGAAGGCCGGTGATGAAATCATAAAAGTGGACAATACCGTTGTCGCCGATTTTAAGGACGATGCCGGTAATTTATTACAAGGTACCGCAGGTACTTCAGTAACCGTGACCTACATACGTCAAGGCAAGACTGAAACCGTAGCCATTCAACGTGAAGCCGTAGAAATTCATGCTGTGCCTCATTATTCCATGATTGATGATAAAACAGGGTATGTGGTATTACGTAAATTCAATGAAAAAGCATCTACTGAAACGATAAATGCCGTTCGTGCTTTAAAAAGCCAAGGGGCTAAGCAACTCATATTAGATCTTAGAGGAAATTTAGGCGGATTGCTCAATGAAGCGGTTAACGTGACCAATATTTTTATACCTCAAAATCAATTGGTGGTGACCACCAAATCGAAGGTCGATAAATACAACAAAACTTATTATACCCAAAAGGCGCCTATTGATACTGAGATCCCGCTCGTAGTTCTCATTGACGGTCAAAGTGCTTCGGCGAGTGAAATCGTTGCTGGCGCATTACAGGATTTAGATAGGGCCGTCATCGTTGGCGCACGAAGTTTTGGGAAAGGCTTGGTACAACGCCCAAAAGCATTGGTGTATGGCACGCAAATTAAAATTACCATCTCACGTTATTACACGCCTTCAGGACGTTGTATTCAGGCACTGGATTACTGGAATAGAGATGAAGCTGGCAAGGCAACCCGTGTGGAAAAAGAAAATTATAATGCCTTTAAAACCAAACGCGGCAGAACGGTTTTTGATGGCGGCGGTGTTCAACCGGATCTTGAAGTTGGCATCACAAAACTAAGCCCCATTACCAGGGCTATTGTCAACGAAAATCTAATTTTTGATTATGCTACAAAGTATTATTATTCCCATAAAGTCACGGATTTAAATACGTTTGAGTTGAAAGATTCGGATTTTAATGCCTTCAAAACCTTCTTGAAATCCAACAATTTCACTTTTGAAACCGAAACTGAAAAAGCTTTTGATGAGGCCCTTAAAGTAGCGAAAGAAGAAGCTTTAAATGGAGTTATTGATAAGGAATTTACCACCTTGATAAAAACATTGGATACCTATAAAACAGATGCCATTGACGCCAATAAAGCTCAACTGATGAACTTATTGTCGGAGGAGATCGTCAAGCGCTATTTCTATCGGGAAGGAATGTACGCGTATTTCGTAATTCATAACACAGAAATTAAAAAAGGGTCAGAAATACTTAAAAATCCTTCTACTTATTTAAATTATCTACAATAAAGTGCTTACGTCGATAAGAATACTGCAGTTTTAAAATTTTAGGTATATTTAGTTTCCCAACTGAATATAATATGCAAAAATGGCTTCTCCTTGGCTTGCTTTTTTCCCAAATAATTTTGGCACAAGAAGAATTAAAGCACGAGGTTTTTTTTAAAACGGATGCTTTTGACGTATCTGAAATTGAACATGGCAGACTCTTGTTTTTTTTGACTGAAATTGAAACTCTAGATATTGAAAAAATATCGATATACGGGTTTACGGATGATAGAGGCAGTGCATTGTACAATTTGGCACTCTCGCAAAATAGAGCCAACAGTATCAAAACCATTTTTTCAAATAACGAGTTTGACGAATCCGTTATTACCAATGTGGATGGCATGGGTAAAATTTTGATAAAACTCATAAAAGAAGAAGATATCAGTAAAATAAGGAGTTTAAATAGAAAAGTGGAAATTATAGTCACGCCCGTTTTTCCTCCAAAACCTGAAGTTATTATCAAACCAAAAACCGCTAGCGAAACCTTAGCGGGCGATATAAAGATTGGTGATTATATTCTATTAGACAATATTCTGTTTAAAACTGGCTATAGTTATCTCCTTCCAGAATCGGTAAAGACGTTGGAAGAAATATCAAAAGTACTGATCAAAAGAAAAGACATTTATTTTACCATTCAAGGTCATGTCTGCTGCACACAAAATAGCAGGGATGCCAACGACAGAAAGACCAAAAAGCGTAATTTATCGGTAGCGAGAGCTGAATACATCTATAATTATTTAGCTAAAAAAGGAGTGGATAAAAAGCGCATGAAATATGTGGGGATGCGACGTAAATTTCCGCTTGGCGGTGATGCAAAATATGACCGACGTGTGGAAATTTTGGTCACTTATGTCAATGAAAGTAATTAAATTTGACATCATAAAAGGACTTATGTTATGGATACAAAAACTAAAAAATTAGATTTAATAGATTGGATGATTCATCTAAAGGATGAATCCGTATTAAATAAGCTCTATAGCATAAAAGAAATTTTCGAAAACCAAACTACCGAATTATCTCCTGCTCAGAAAAAGGCAATAGATGAAGCCTTAAATGAGGTTCTAAATGGCGATATTATTACACATGATCAGGTCATGGAGGAAACCATAAAACGGTATCCTTATTTGAAACGGACTACTTAAATATGAAAATTGTTTGGTCTAAAACTGCAAAATTCGATTATTGGAAAAATATTGAATTTTTAGAAGAAAATTGGACTGAAAAAGAAGTCATCTATTTTGTTGAACAAGTCGAATTTGTACTTAATCAACTGAAATCAAACAAGGTTATTTTCAAATCATCAGATTACAAAAAAACATTTCAAGTACCCATACTAAAACAAGTGACTTTGTTTTATATGAAAAAGGCAGAACAATCACTTTGTTACGATTTTGGAATAACTACCAGGACATTGACAGTTTCACTTTGAAGTAATTAATCCTTTAGCATTCCAATATGAGGAATACCATCTTCCAAATAATCCTCGCCCACTTGTGTAAAGCCTAAATTGTTATAGAAATTCTTTAAATAGGTCTGTGCGGAAATTTGAATTTTGGTTTCATTGAATTGCTTGTCAATAGTATTTATGGAAGCGTCCATAATAGCATAACCATACTTTAAATGCCGTTCTCCCGCCTTTACAAGAACTCTTCCAATACTTGCGTAGTCGAAATAGTCTCCAGGTTTAAATAGGCGCGTGTAAGCCACCAGTACATCCTGTTTATAACCCATGACATGAAGTGCTTTCTGGTCTTTATAGTCTATATCCTGATAAACGCAGTTTTGCTCCACAACAAATATCTCACTTCGCAATTGCAAAATGGCATAGAGTTCATCAACTCTGAGCTCTTTAAAAGTTTTGGTTATGATCTTTAGCATTTTTTACATGTATTAAATGGCCATCAATTGACACTAATTCCATTCCTAAAAGATAAAGGCATAGTCCTTCTTTTAAGAATGAAAAATGATTTCCTTTGGCTCTTTCTAATTGAATTCCGACTTGATATTAACATGGTTAAATATAAATTAATCATATAAAAATCTACCAAGAGAATGATCGAAATCCATGGATTACTGTGACACAGGAATCTTATTAATGCGGTTTTCATGACGTCCACCTTCAAAAGATGTATTTAAAAAGGTATCCACCATTTCAATAGCTTGTGGTAATGCTATAAATCGAGAAGGAAGACTTAAAATATTGGCATTATTATGTTGTCTTGCTAAAGCAACGATCTCTTTACTCCAGCATAAAGCCGAACGCACACCTTGATGCTTATTAGCCGTCATGTTGGCACCATTCCCGCTTCCGCAGATAATAATTCCGTAATCCACAGCTTTCGATTCCACATCATGGGCTACAGGATGCACAAAATCTGGGTAGTCCACACTATCGTCTGTATTGGTTCCATAGTTATTAACAGAATAGCCTTTTTCTTCTAAATGCTTTACGATAGCCTTTTTATACTCAGTTCCTGCGTGATCGTTACCTATTGAAATCGTCATCATATGTTGTTATTTTATCAAATTTTTAAGAGCATAAAGTTACATAATAATATAGTGAGTCTGTTTGAAATTTAACACCGAATATGAGTGTTACCAACAGGTTATCATATTGTATTTTTATAACCTGTTAATAATCAATTAGTGCTTTAACTATGCATTAAAAAACAGAAGCCGAACTTTACAAAAAAGTTACAGCAAAAGGCCTAAATACGGTCCATAGTCAAAATTATCATCAATCTATTATATGATATCATTAAACAAGTAACAATCGTTCATTGACATCTGCTCATTACTTGTTCATAACTTGTAGTTAACATTTAAAAGATAAATTTTATAAATCCAATAATTTTTCTCAGCCAAATCTTAAATGAGACTACCAAAAAAGTTAGCCATTTTGTTTGGATAGGTTATCATCATCCAAAAGTGACTCTATGAACATGAAAATGCAAAAATGTTATCAGGAAATAGATGTTCAATCACGTTATCAACAGTTGTTAACAACCCTATCGATAGGATTCAAAATCAAACAGTTCGAAAATTATAACTTGTTAATAGCATCTTAAGTAAGTGTCATAACTCACTATTCAAAGTAAAAGTCAAAAAAGTTATCACGGCTATTAACATCCCATCATAAGCATCATTATTTTTTTTAAATTTAAATAAAAGCTTATTATAATATATATAAATGTGGATAACTGTTTTTTGGATTCAATTTTATTTTCTGGCATTGAGAATAGAAGGAGTTTTCCTAAATTTGATATAAAGGAAACATTCATTTAATATTAAAAACGTAGTTTTGTACAAACTTAATTACCAATCTTCTCCTTTAGTTAAGTTAGAATAACTGAATTTCGCTAACTTTAGAAGTTCAATAAGATCACATTATATAATACATGACAAAGAAAAGAAGAAAGGGATCATCAAATAAGATCTCTAACCTAACAAATACAATTCTAAGTATTTTAAAAAAAGATAGAAATCAATCCTACAATTACAAACAAATAGCTGCTAAACTTGAGGTAGATGATGCCTCTAGCAGAAATCAGATTATAAAAAAACTTCAAGAATTACTTGCTAAAAAGGAAATTGAAGAAACTGAACGTGGCAAGTTCAAAGCCATTGTTAATACCGAATATCATACAGGAATCCTTGATATGGCGTCGAAAGGTTCGGGCTATATCATTTGTGCTGATTTTGAGGAAGATGTCTATATCGCTTCAAACAACATCAACAAAGCCTTAAATGGTGATGAAGTTGAATTTTATACCTACAAACGTCGTAAACAAGGAAAGTATGAAGGTGAGATAACAAACATCATTAAACGGGCTAAAAGTGAGTATGTGGGTGTTATACAAATCCATCCAAACTATGCTTTTGTTGTGGTGAACGGCAATAAAATGTACAAAGACATTTTTGTACCCATTAATAAAATCAATAACGCTGAAAATGGTGATGTCGTTCTTGTTTCTCTTGAAAGTTGGGAAAAGAATGAAGATTCTCCTAAAGGTGCGGTCTTAAAAGTTTTAGGTAAACCTGGGGAACACAATACGGAAATTCACGCAATTTTAGCCGAATATGGCTTGCCTTATGAGTTTCCTGCTGAAGTAGAAGAGTATGCGAATACTTTGGATACATCAATTAGCCAAGAAGAAATTGACAAACGTCGTGACATGCGTAAAGCGTTGACGTTTACGATTGATCCAAAAGATGCTAAAGATTTTGATGATGCGATCTCTTTTGAAATCTTGGAAAACGGCATGTATGAAGTCGGGATTCATATTGCTGATGTGTCGCATTATGTGCGAGAAGGCACCATCTTGGATGATGAAGCCTATGAGCGTGCCACTTCTGTTTATTTAGTAGATAGAGTAGTGCCAATGCTTCCTGAAGTGTTATCAAATAACGCTTGTTCTTTAAGACCTAACGAAGAGAAATATACGTTTTCTGCCGTGTTTCATATGAATGACCAAGCAGAGATTAAAGACCAATGGTTTGGAAGAACGGTGACGTATAGTGATGCGCGTTTTTCTTATGAAGAAGCACAAACGATCATTGAAAACAATACCCAAATTCCTGCACAGTCAGATATCTCATCTATAAATACTTTAATTCCAGAAGATATTTCCATCGAAGGCAATGCATATAACGCGGATCCTAAAATTGCCTATGCCATTTTAAAAATGGATGAAATGGCAAAAACGATGCGTAGTAAACGTATGAAGGATGGCGCAATTTCATTTGATAAAGTAGAGGTAAAGTTTGATTTGGATGCCCAAGCCAATCCGATTGGTGTATTTTTTAAGACCAGTAAAGATGCCAATAAGCTGATTGAAGAATTTATGTTGTTGGCCAATAAAAAAGTGGCCGAATTTATAGGGAAACAATCGCCTAAAAAGACTTTTGTGTATCGTGTGCATGATGAGCCAGATGCTAGTAAATTGAATGCCTTACAAGGCGTGGTTTCTAAGTTTGGCTACAAACTGAATTTCAAGGATCGCAATAGTATTGCAAATTCCTTAAACGGATTGTTGCGCGATGTTCAAGGTAAAAAAGAACAAAATTTGGTCGATACGCTCACGATTAGAAGTATGAGTAAAGCCGAATATACCACGCATAATATTGGACATTACGGTTTGGCTTTTGATTATTACACTCATTTTACCTCGCCAATTCGTCGTTATCCTGACGTGATGGTGCATCGTTTATTGCAATATTACTTGGACGGTGGAAAATCGGCCAGTGAAGCCATCTACGAAGAGAAATGTAACCATTCCAGTAACATGGAAAATCTGTCCACAAAAGCCGAGCGCGATTCCATTAAATACATGCAAATCAAATATATGGAAGACCATAGAAATGAAGAATTTGTGGGTGTTATTTCTGGAGTAACCGATTGGGGAATTTATGTAGAAATCATCAGCAATAAATGTGAAGGCATGGTTTCGGTAAGAGATATGAATGATGATCATTATGAATTTGATGAAACGGAATATGCTTTGATCGGTAGAAAAACAGGAATCAGTTATCAACTTGGTGAGGAAGTCGTGGTTAAAGTTAAAAACACGGATTTAGCTAAAAAACACCTCGATTTTACGCTGATTGGAAAACCAGAAATTATACAATTATAAAACTCTTACGTTAGTTAATACTTATTTGAACTTATGATTCTTACCACCACCAACTCCATTGAAGGGTTTAAAATTCTGGAATATAAAGGCATTGTCTCTGGAATTTCAGTGAATGTTCAAGCCATGAAAGTGACTTTTAATATGGAAAAATACTATCAAGCTATTGCTGAAAGTATGGCTGTTGTTAAAGAACAGGCTTTTCAACAATTACAGGATCACGCCAGAAAATTAAATGCCAATGCCATCGTGGGCATCAAGGTTGACATTGAATTGACATCGAGTAATTATGTGGCAGTATCCGTCACTGGAACAGCAGTAACAGTGGCTTAAAATTTAAAGTTTATTTATCATTTGTGTTTTTAATAGGCGATTTTAAATAATTGAACTGAAAAAGCGTTTGATAGAAATAAAACAGCCTATAAAATAAAAATTATGAAGGGATTATTGATGATCATGACACTTTTTTTAAGTGTTAATGCTATAGCTCAAGGAGATATTGAAAAGAATCTTGGCGACTTTGATGAAATTAAAGTGTATGATTTAATAAATGTAGAATTAGTCAAATCCAATGAAAATAGAGCCATTATTTCTGGAGACAATAAAAGCGATGTTGAATTAATCAACAAAAACGGTTCCCTGAGAATTAAAATGCGTCTTGGACAAAACTTTGTAGGTAATAAAACGGTGGTCACTTTGTATTATAAAAATATTGATGTTATTGATGCCAATGAAGGGTCTTATGTGTCTTCTGAAGATATATTCAAACAATACAATATTGAATTGAGAGTTCAGGAAGGAGCTATTATTAAAGTTTCGTTGGATGTTACCGATTCTAAAATTAAAGCCGTTACAGGTGGCGAAATTGAAGTTGTTGGTAAAGCGGTAAGACAAGATATTTCCATGAATACGGGTGGTATTTTTCAAGGTAAAAATTTAGAATCTGAATCTACATACATATCCATTAGCGCTGCTGGTGAAGGGCATATTAATGCGTCACGATTAGCAGATGTCAAAATTAGAGCGGGAGGCGACGTTTATATTTATGGACATCCACAAAAGGTCAATGAGAATAAGATGTTAGGAGGTCGTGTTAAGCTGATGGACTAAATTTCCAAAAGTATCTGCTGAACTCATGGTCTTTAATAATAATAGAAGCACAAGCCGTTGATGCAGTTTTGAAGTCGCTAAAGCCTTAAAAAAGATAAAAATTTATGTAGCTTTGTTGAAACACTAATTTTATGTTTGACGAGGTTTTATCGGCTATTCCTTTTGGAATCATATTGGCATTTACCATTGGTCCGGTGTTTTTTGTACTCCTGGAAACCAGTGCTACCAAAGGATTTAAAAGTGCCCTTATTTTTAATTTGGGCGTGATGTTGGCTGATGTTTTGTTTATTGCCATTGCATTTTTTAGTACCAATAAACTGCTTGATAAAATTAAGGATGATCCTAATTTTCTGGTGTTTGGAGGCGTACTTTTGGTCGTTTATGGCATCATTACCTTCACAAAAACTTCTAAATCATTTCGTTCCATTGTCCGTGAATACCATCGTGTTGAAATCCAAAAAAATTATGGGAAGCTTTTTCTCAAAGGTTTCTTGCTGAATTTTATCAATGTTGGTGTGTTAGTAGGTTGGGTAGCGTTTATAATTATTGCTAATTCTTTTACTGATACTAATAGCGGCGTGGTTGTTTTTCTTGCGACGATCCTCATCACTTATTTTATAATTGATATCTTTAAAATATTGATTGCTAAAAGATTAAAGAATAAACTGACCCCAAGACGCATCTTTAAAACCAAGAAAATCATTGCTTTAGTGATTTTAGCTTTTGGAATTTTATTATTGTCCCAGGCCTTTTTCCCAAAAGAAAAGGAATTACTCAAGGATCGGTTAGAGAAGATTAATCCGTTGAATTAAATCTGGTTTCCATTTTTCTTTATTTAAAATTTAATGGAACACAGATAACGCTGATTTCTTATGATTACCACAGATTTTTATGTCACTCAAACCTCACAAGTTTCCAAAACCTGTGAGGTTTTTCAATTGTAGAATTTCTTCATCTATCAAAACAAGATCAGCGAATATCTGCTCAATCAGCGTCATCTACGTTCCATTCCAGCGTCATCCGCGTTCTATTCCATCATCTCCCACATTCCATTCTCAAAAATTAGAATAAAAAAAACCTCCAACGTATGTTGAAGGTTTCTTGAGGCATCAATCTCCCGATAGGTATCGGGAGAACCGCTGTAGCAGCTTTGTGGTCTTTAATTAATTTTTTATAAAAATTTAGCATAAAAAAACCTCCAACTTACGTTGAAGGTTTCTTGAGGCATCAAGCGGATTCGAACCGCTGTAGCAGCTTTTGCAGAGCTGAGCCTAGCCACTCGGCCATGATGCCCTAATTTTGAATGTGCAAAGGTAAAAAAAATAAAACTTGTAAGCTAAATACTTCTAACTTTTTCGTGTTTCGCTCATTTTAATCGTCACTTTGTCCACATCGCCGCCAATAGGAGGATTGATTTTACTAACCCAAACCGTTGCTTTCTTAACTAAATGATCTTCTGAGAAAATTCGATTTAAGATACGTTTGGCGACTGTTTCAAGTAAATACGAAGGGATTTGCATTTCTTCCTTAATAATTCGATTCAGTAATACGTAATCGACCGTATCGCTTAATTTATCTGAGCTTGCCGAAGGTTGCAAGTCTGCGGTTACTTTTAAATCTACCAGATATTCACTTCCAATTTTAGTTTCTTCCTGCAAACAACCGTGATGTGCATACACCCGGATATTTTCAACTTTTATAATGCCCATAATTCCTTTTATAAGCACAAAAATAAGGCATTTATAGAACTAAAAAAATCGCTAATTTTGCAAAAGAATTCTTATTGCGTATTTGATCTCAATAAATAATAAGAACTAATGAACCGTATTATGTCAGAAGAAACAAAACCGCTCAACTTCATTGAGCACATTATAGAGGAGGATTTAGCCCAAGGCATGTCAAGGAATGACCTTAGATTCAGGTTTCCACCGGAGCCTAATGGCTATTTGCATATTGGCCATACAAAAGCTATTGGTATTAGTTTTGGTTTGGGAGAGAAGTACAATGCGCCCGTAAATCTTCGTTTTGATGATACCAATCCAACTAAGGAAGAACAGGAATATGTGGATGCCATTAAGGAAGATGTGGCTTGGTTGGGGTATACTTGGGCAAATGAATTGTATTCTTCTGATTATTTTCAGCAGTTATATGATTGGGCTGTGCAATTAATCAAAGAAAATAAGGCTTATGTAGATTCTCAATCTTCAGAAGCTATGGCGGAACAAAAAGGAACACCGACCCAACCAGGTGTTCATGGTCCTTATCGCAATAGAACTGTGGAAGAAAACTTGGATCTTTTTGAGCGCATGAAAAACGGCGAATTTGATGAAGGTACGCATGTATTGCGCGCTAAAATTGATATGCAGCACACCAATATGCTCATGCGTGATCCGTTGATGTATCGGATTTTAAAGAAACACCATCACCGTACAGGAAATGATTGGTGCATTTATCCAATGTACGACTGGACGCATGGCGAAAGTGATTATATTGAAAGTATTTCGCACAGTTTATGCTCGCTAGAATTTAAGCCTCATAGAGAGCTGTACGATTGGTTTCTGGACCAAGTGGTCGAACCCAATAGAATCCGTCCAAAACAACGTGAATTTGCCCGTTTAAACCTTAGTTATACCATTATGAGTAAACGAAAGTTGCTCAGGTTGGTAGAAGACCATATTGTTTCGGGGTGGGATGATCCGCGCATGCCTACTATTTCGGGTTTGCGTCGTCGTGGTTATACGCCAAACGCCATTAAGAAATTTATTGAAACCGTTGGTGTTGCCAAACGTGATAATATTATTGATGTTGCCCTTTTAGAGTTTTGCATCCGTGAAGATTTGAACAAGGTTGCGCCGCGTATTATGGCGGTTTTGGATCCTGTCAAAGTCGTTATTACCAATTATCCTGAAGGAAAAGAGGAGTGGTTAGAGGCTGAAAACAACCAGGAAGATGACAACGCTGGCTTCAGAAAAGTGCCGTTTTCAAGAGAAATATACATTGAGAGAGACGATTTTAAAGAACAAGCCGGCAGCAATTATTTCCGATTAACTTTAGGTCAGGAAGTGCGTTTAAAGAATGCGTATATCATAAAAGCGGAAAGTGTTGTTAAAGATGCTGACGGTAATATCACTGAAATTCACTGTACGTATTCGGATGATGCGACCAAAAAAGTAAAAAGTACGATACATTGGGTATCGATTGAACATGCTATAAAAGCAGAGGTTCGAGAATATGATCGCTTGTTTATGGATGAATCGCCAGATACGCATCCAGAAAAAGACTTTATGGAATTATTGAATCCGGAGTCTTTGAAAATCATTACCGCTTATGTGGAGCCAAGTTTAAAAGAGGCTCAAATTGGCGAACGCTTTCAATTTCAACGTCTTGGTTATTTCAATGTTGATAAGGATACCACAGCTGAAAAATTAATTTTTAATAAAACTGTGGGTTTGCGGGATTCGTGGGCGAAGGCAAAGCCAAGCGAAAAGAAAAACGACAATCAACCGAAACCACAAAATAATCAGCCTCAACGCAAAGCCATCGATGTCATTCAGCAATTAGGTAAAAAATATACCAATCTTCCTGAAGAAAAGCAGTTGAAAGCCAAAGCAGAAATTCAAGAACTGGCCAAAAATGTGAGTTATGATGATTTGCAACCTTGGTTTAATACCGCAGCCAAAAAAGTGGGCACGCGCATTGCAACCATGATTACACTTGGTATTTTATTGAAACAAGGTTTGGAACGGAATGAGGATATCAATGCCTTTATAACTTCAGGATTGGAAGATAACAATGAGTTTTTAGTTGCTGAAGCACGAGCCATCTAAGCTTTTTATACTGAAAAGTTATTTATTATTAAGGGTTTGTTGTGATCGGTACGTTCACAACAAACCCTTTTTTTAAATAGTGGTTTTTATTGACTTTAATACAGCGTATTCATTATTATAAAAACAAAATAACCACTTACATTTACAAGAACTGAAAACTACAATTCAGTGCTTTTCTTAATTTGTTACAGTCTAAAATTTACACTTCGACCACCCAAATTCCACCCGAATGGAATACGTTGGCAACTCATGATTTATTCCTGCAAACAGCTTATTTAACGGCTTTAGAAGGTGCTGCTCCGAGATCAATTTCGCTGTATTATATAGGAATTTTTAATGAAGATAGGTTAGTGGGAATTGCCCTGATTCAACGTGTGAAACTCTATGCTAAAGATATGTTTAGAGCTTCGGCCGGGTCGCAATGGAAAGCTATTTTAAAAGATGGTATCTCACGGATATTAAAAGGAAATATTCTTGTCGTTGGAAATTTAACGCATACAGGGCAACATGGAATGTATTTCAAAAATGAAAACTTTTCACAAGATGGCTTTTTGGAAACCTTGTTTAAAGCGATTGATGATCTTAAAATTTTGATTAAGAAAAATGAGCATAAATCCATCAGGGCGATTTTGTTCAAGGATTTTTTCAAAGCCGATAGAATCCATGAATCATCTAAAATTTTTGATCAACATGGATTTTCCGAATTTAAGGTGCAGCCAAATATGATTTTGGATATTTCTCCGAATTGGAAGAACATGGAAGATTATCTAAATGATCTGAACACAAAATATAAGACCAGATACAAGCGCGCGAAAAAAAAATTGGGCGAAATTCGGCTTTCAGAGATGACTCAGGATGAAGTTTTAGAAAATTCCGAACACTTATATCATCTTTATAAAAATGTGTCCACTAAGGCTGCTTTTAACACGTTTTTACTTCCAGGAAATCATTTTTTCAATTTCAAACTTGAGCTGCAAGAAAAATTTAGAGTTTTTACTTTTAATCTGAATAATGAGATCATAGGTTTTTATACGCTCCTCTTAAATGGCGAAACTTTGGAAACTTATTTTTTGGGTTATGATGACGCCCATCAATATAAGAATCAACTTTATTTAAACATGCTTTATGAAATGTTGGCGTTTGGGATTGAACATAATTTTAAAACAATTGTTTATGCAAGAACGGCGATGGAAATTAAAAGTTCGGTAGGAGCGAAGCCAAAATCGATGTCCATGTATATCAAACACACCAATCCATTTATCAATGCGATCTTAAAATCAATTTTTAAGTTGATGAATCCTGAGCAGCAATGGGAGGAACGCAACCCTTTTAAAAATCCACGGTACTTTTAATTTTGAATGGTTTGTCTTTGTTCTAAAAGCGGAGCCATCTTAATTCTTTTCTGGACAGAACTGATACTAAATAGAAAACCCTTCAAATTTGAAGGGTTTTTCTAGGCATGATTACTTTTTAAGATCGTCTTTTTTCTTTTTCTCTTTGGCTTCTTTCATCGCTTCACCAATTTGGTTACTGGCCGTAAAACTAGCGACCATATTGTTGAGCATGTCACTTCCTGCTTGAGGGGAATTCGGTAACAAGATCAAGTTACTGTTCACGTGTTCACCAATAGATTGTAAGGTATCATAATGTTGGGTTACCACAATCAACGCTGACGCTTCTTGTGAGTTAATTCCAACACGATTTAAGACATCAACAGACTCTTCCAATCCACGAGCAATTTCACGACGTTGATCGGCAATACCTTGTCCTTGTAAACGCTTGCTTTCAGCTTCAGCTTTAGCACGCTCCACAATTAAAATACGCGCTGCATCTCCTTCAAATTGAGCGGCTATTTTTTCACGTTCAGAAGCATTGATTCGGTTCATCGCTGCTTTTACTTGGGCATCAGGATCAATATCAGTGACTAAAGTTTTGATGATGTCATAACCATAATCAGACATGGCATCGTTCAATTCTGTTTTTACAGCGATAGCAATGTCATCTTTTTTAACAAACACATCATCCAATTTCATTTTTGGAACTTCCGCACGAACCACATCAAATACATAACTTGTGATTTGATCGTGTGCATAATCGAGCTTATAAAAGGCATCATAAACCTTTTGGGAAATCACCATAAACTGAACAGAGATTTTTAATCTGACAAATACATCATCTAAGGTTTTGGTTTCAACAATCACATCCAACTGCTGGATTTTAAGACTCATTCTACCAGCAATGCGATCAACAATTGGAATTTTCATTTGTAAACCAGAATGACGGATGCTATGGAATTTTCCAAAGCGTTCAATAATAACGGCGGTTTGTTGTTTTACAGTAAAAAAAGAAGAAAACAAGATAAGTAATCCAAAAACAATAAAGGGAATAGCAATAGGAATCATAAGGCGGTTGGTTTAAATGTTAAAAATGTAAAACACTAATTTAAGTTATATTTGCTAGGAATCATCTGTTTTTAGCTAAAAGCCACATCCCAATTTATAAAGCTTGTGATAAATTTCCAATACGTTGCACAGTTTCGGCTTTTCCAATCATATAAATAATTTCAAACACATCAGGGCCCTGCATGGCGCCAACCAATGCTAATCGTAAGGGCTGCATCACTTTTCCGAAGCCTACTTCTTTTTTTGCAATCCAAGCTTTGACATCAGTCTGCACGTTTTCTACAGTAAAATCATCCGTATGATTAATAACCTGTGCTAGCTCGCTCATTAATTCGCGAGCTTCATTCGTCACAATTTTAGTAAATGATTTCTCATCATAGGTTTTAGGAGCTTCAAAAAAGAAGGATGATAAGGCCCAGAAATCAGAAATAAAAGTGGCGCGTTCTTTAATCATTCCAACGGCCATAGCCACGTAATTGACATCGATATCAGCTAATTCTGGTTGCGCGTCTTTAAAAGCTTCAGCCAGATCATCGTCATATTGCATTTGCATGTATTGATGATTGAACCATTTTATTTTATCAGGATCAAAACGAGCGCCAGATTTATGAACACGTTCCAAGTCAAAAGCTTCAACTAATTCCTCTAAAGTAAAGAGTTCTTGTTCAGTACCTGGATTCCATCCTAAAAACGCCAAAAAGTTGACCAGCGCATCTGGGAAATAGCCAGCTTCTCTGTAACCGCTGGAAATGTCATTCGTTTCAGGATCTTGCCATTCTAAAGGAAATACTGGAAAGCCTAATTTATCGCCATCACGCTTGCTCAGTTTACCTTTTCCTGTTGGTTTAAGAAGTAAGGGTAAATGCGCAAATTGAGGTTTATCCCAACCAAAAGCATCATATAACTGATAATGCAGGGCTAGGGAAGGTAACCATTCTTCACCACGAATCACGTGGGTAATTTCCATTAAATGGTCATCTACAATGTTTGCCAAATGATAGGTGGGCATGCCATCACTTTTAAACAAAACTTTATCGTCTAAAATATTCGTGTCGATTGTAATATTACCTCTAACAATATCTGTCAGATTTAAAGTTTGGTTTTCCGGCGATTTAAATCGGATGACATATTCATCGCCGGCATCTAATTTGGCTTGCGTTTCTTCTTTTGAAAGCGACAATGAATTGAGCAACAACTGTCGGTTATGCCAATTGTAAATAAAGGTTTTTCCTTCGGCTTCAAGCTCTTTTCGTTGATGATCCAAACTATCTGCAGTGTCAAATGCATAATAGGCATTACCAGAAGCAATCAATTGATCGGCATAGTCTTGATACAAATGTTTGCGTTCACTTTGTCTATAAGGTCCAAATTTTTCGTTGTGATTTGGGCCTTCATCATAAGGAATATTGCACCAGTTTAACGCGTCAATAATGTACTTCTCAGCACCTTCCACATAACGATTTTGGTCGGTATCTTCAATGCGCAGAATAAACGTTCCATTATGTTTTTTGGCAAATAAGTAGTTGAAAAGTGCGGTGCGCAGACCGCCAATATGTAAAGGTCCTGTCGGACTTGGTGCAAAACGCACACGAACGTTATCAGTCATTTTTTATGATTTAAGATTACAAAGATAGAACAGATGCTACAACATTGAAAAAAGAACGCGGAAAAAGACCTAAATAACTTTACTTATCAACATTAGGAGCATTTTTAATATATTTTCTCTCAAAATCGTTCTTGCTTGCGCTTAATTAACACAAGCTTATAAATTTAGAGAATTGTGCTATAAAATAAAATTGTACTTTAGTTGGTTGAATGCACAGGAGCTACTGAGTATTCATTTCAATGCGTTGTGATATGGAAACCATAGATTTAAGAAAAACAGTTATCGATTATGTCAAATCGGCTGACGAACGACTATTGAATGTTATAAAAGCCGTCGTTGAAAGCTATCAGGAAAACGACGTGGTTGCATTTACTGTGAATGGTAAACCTCTAACTAAATATCAATATGAACAGGTTCTTTTAGAAGCGGAATCTGAAATTGAAAATGGAAATTCCATTTCCCCAGAGGCTCTTGAAAAGGAGTCGAATGAGTGGTAGGATGAAAGTTCTTACGGTTATTTGGAGCTTTTCTGCAAAAGCTGATTTAAAGGATATTTTCAATTATTATAAAGTGGTAAGGTTAACGCCACAAGGTGCTGTAAATGTCAAAAATGATATTTTGAAAGCTACGAATGAACTTATTTTTGCAACCCAATACCAGAAAGATACTATCCAACCAGAATATAGACGCATTATAGTAAGACATTGGAAGGTTATTTATAAAGTAAGAAAAGAAGACATATTGATTCTGCGGATATTTAGTACACGTCAAAACCCAAACAAACAAATTGAATAAAGAAAGATTGCCAAACAATTTTCAAACCATACAGACCAAGCTCGAACAATTTATAAGACGGTATTATACCAATGACTTGCTCAAAGGTGCTATTTTATTTTTTGCCATTGGCTTGTTGTATTTGTTAGTCACACTTTTTATTGAGTATGTTTTGTGGTTAAGCCCGACCGCACGAACGATTCTGTTTTGGCTGTTTGTTCTGGTAGAATTGGCCTTATTCGGTCGATTTATTATTTGGCCGTTGACCAAATTGTTCAAACTTCAAAACGGAATCGATTATATAGAAGCTTCAAAGATTATTGGCAAACACTTTCCTGAGGTCAATGACAAGTTGCTGAATGTACTTCAACTTCAGAAAAGTTCAGAACAATCAGAATTATTATTGGCCAGTATTGAACAGAAATCTGCCGAATTGCAACCTGTTCCTTTTAAAATGGCGGTCAATTTTAACAAGAATGTTAAGTACTTAAAGTATGCTGCCATTCCCATTTTAATTTTGCTGCTCACTTTTATTTCGGGACATTTTAATTGGTTTACTGATAGCTATGAACGGGTGGTGAATTATAAAACAGCTTATCAACCACCAGCGCCTTTTGAATTTTTTGTAATCAATGAGAAGCTGGATGTCTTACAAAACAAGGACTTTAAGTTGATGGTCAAAACAGTTGGAAATGTAGTTCCAGAAAACGCACAAATTCATTATGCTGGAGAAACTTATTTTTTAAGACAAACGAATCCTGGAGCTTTTGAATTTGTGTTTCCCCAGTTAAAGGACGGTGTAACTTTTACACTTTCGGCCAATAAAGTAGTGTCCAAATCTTACCAAGTAAATGTGGTTAAGGTGCCAACGATGGTCAATTTTGAAATGGTATTGGATTATCCAGCTTACACGAATAGGGTGGGCGAGGTTTTAAAGAGTACTGGGAGTACGACTATTCCAGAAGGCACAACAATTACTTGGAAAATCAATACCCGTGCAACGGATCAAGTGATCATGTATGCCAACGATACCGTTGTTTTTGATAATAAAAACAAGGGGAATTTTGAAACCTCAAAACGGTTGTATTCCAGAATGAATTACACTATTTCGACGAGTAATCAATCGCTGAAAGATTATGAAAACTTGGCCTATTCTATTGAGGTGATCAAAGATGCCTATCCTGAATTGCATATTAAAGTTGAACGTGATACAATCGATAAACAAAGTTTGTATTTTTATGGACAAGCCAGTGATGATTATGGCTTAAGTAAATTACAAATGGTGTATTATCCTGTGGATAATGACGATGATAAGAAGACAGAGTTGATTCCTATGGCGCGATCTAATTTTGAAGAATTTATAAGCGCATTCCCTAATAATTTACTTCTTGAAGAAGGAATTACTTACGAATTGTATTTTCAAGTGTTTGATAATGACGCTATTCACAACTTTAAGAGCGTTAAAAGTAATGTATTTACCTACCGAAAGTTGACTCAAGATGAAGAAGAGCGTAAGCAACTGAAAGAACAGAGCGAAACGATCAAAAATCTTGATAATTCTTTGGAAAAAATGAAGCTTCAAGAAAAGCAGTTGGAAGAATTGTCACGGACACAAAAAGAGAAAGAGCAGCTTAATTTTAGTGACAAAAAGAAGCTTGAGAATTTCATAAAGCGTCAGAAGCAACAAGCGGAACTGATGCAGAATTTTAATGAACGATTAAAAGATAATCTTGAAAACTTCCAAAAGGATAATACCGAAAATGATCTATTTAAAGAGGATTTAAAAGAACGTTTAAAAGACAATGAAGAGCAGCTTCAAAAAGATGAGAAGCTATTAAAGGAGTTGGAACAACTTCAAGATAAAATTCAAAAGGAAGAACTGACCAAAAAACTGGATCAGTTGGCAAAGCAAAATAAAAATAAACAAAAAAGTCTTCAGCAATTGTTGGAGTTGACCAAGCGTTATTACGTTGCTAAAAAGGCTGAAAAACTGCAACGCGAACTTGAGCAATTAGCCAAAGATCAAGATCAATTGTCCAAGGAAAAACAGGAATTCAATACCAAGGAAAAACAGGACGAATTGAATAGGCAGTTTGAAGATTTCCAAAAGGAATTGGAAGATCTTCAAAAAGAAAATCAGGCTTTAAAGAAACCATTGGAGGTGCCTCAAGATAAAGAAGCCGAAAAGGAAATTCAAAAAGATCAAAAAGAAGCCTCTGATCAACTTGGGAAGAAAGAGGATGCAGAGCAAAATAAGGATCAAAAAAACGCTGATCAAAAACAAAAAGAGGCGCAGCAAAAGCAAAAGGATGCTTCAAAAAAAATGAAACAAATGAGTGCTCAAATGTCTCAATCTATGATGTCGGGTGGCCAAGAACAGATGCAGGAAGATGCGGCCATGTTACGTCAAATTCTAAAAAACTTACTATTGTTTTCGTTCGATCAAGAAGATCTCATGAATAAATTTAAAAGCATCCAAATAAACCATAATCAGTACGGCACATTTCTGCGGAAGCAAAGTAATTTGCGTGAGCATTTCGCACATATTGACGATAGTCTGTTCGCACTGTCTATGCGTCATCCTAAACTTTCTGAGAATATCAATTCTAAAATCACGGATGTCTTTCATTATATCGACAAATCTATGGCTGAACTTTCTGAAAATTTGCTTTCTCAAGGCGTGGCATCGCAACAATACACGATGACATCAGCGAATGATTTGGCGAGTTTTTTAAGTGATGTTTTAGATAATATGGAGTCGGAAATGAATCCTGGAGAAGGTCAAGGATCTGGAAAGGGGCAAGGAAAAGATGGAAAAAGTGGTGGTATGCAATTGCCGGACATTATCATGAGTCAGCAAGAGTTGAATAAGCAAATGGAAGAGGGTCTGAAAAAGAGTGATTCTGGCAAGAAAAAGGAGGGTGCTGGAAAAGATAATGACGGAGAAAATGGAGAATCTGGCAAAGAAGGTAAAGCGCGTAGTGGTGAAGATTCGCAGGGGGATGGTGAAGGATCATCTGAAAAATTGAATGGTGAATTGTTCCGTATTTATCAACAGCAACAACAATTACGTCAAGCGTTGCAGGACAAGTTAAAGGAACTTGGCAAGGCTGGGCAAGGTCAACAGTTGTTGAAACAAATGGAAAACATCGAATCCGATTTGATTAATAAAGGGTTTACGAATCAAACCTTACAGCGGATGATGAGTTTGCAACAGCAACTTTTGAAGTTGGAAAACGCTACTTATTTGCAAGAAGAAGAAAATAGGCGTGAATCAAACACCAATAAAAAACAGTTTGACAACCCAATTACGGATCAAATTCCGACCGCTAAAGAATATTTTAATACTACTGAAATATTAAACAGACAAACTTTACCTTTGCAAAACGTTTACAAGAAAAAGGTACAAGACTATTTTAAAAAAGACAATGATCAGCTTTAATTACGAAACAGACTTACAATTGGACAATGAAGAGGATTTGTCGCAATGGATTTCAAGCACCATCACTGAGGAAGGTTTTAGTGAAGGAGAAATCAATTATATATTTTGTGATGACGCTTACCTTTTGGATCTCAATATTGAGTTTCTAGATCACGATACCCTTACGGATATTATCAGTTTTGACTATACTTTAGGTAAGCTGATCAATGGCGATATTTATATTTCTGTGGAAAGAGTTCGTGAAAATGCTGCGGACTTTGAAGTAACTTTTGATAATGAATTGAGTCGGGTTATGATTCATGGCATTCTTCATTATTGTGGTTACAAGGATAAAACAGAAGATGAGGAAGCTATAATGCGCTCTAAGGAAAATTACTACATTGGCCAATTGGCTTAAGTTTCAGTAAATCAGTGTATATTTGCAAACTTTTCTTATGTCCTAAGAAGGGACTTTTGGGCTTCAATAGTGAAAGGTTTGATGAAACAAAACGACCATTGTTCCACGTGGAACACTTTAAATTATAAAATGACATACAATGTTTGATAAAGTATATGATGTGATTGTTGTTGGTGGCGGACATGCCGGTAGCGAGGCTGCTGCTGCGGCTGCTAATATGGGGAGTTCGACTTTATTGGTAACAATGAATTTGCAGAACATTGCGCAAATGTCCTGTAATCCCGCCATGGGCGGCATTGCCAAAGGGCAAATTTTACGGGAGATTGATGCGCTTGGTGGTTATAGTGGAATTATAAGTGACACGTCGGCCATTCAGTTTAAGATGCTCAATAAATCCAAGGGTCCTGCCATGTGGAGTCCACGGGTGCAAAGTGACCGCATGAGGTTTGCTGAGGATTGGCGATTGATGTTGGAAAGAACTCCGAATGTTGATTTTTATCAAGAGATGATATCTGGTTTGATCGTCGAAAATCATCAGGTAGTTGGTGTAAAAACATCTTTGGGATTAGAGATAAGAGGGAAGTCCGTGGTGCTTACAAACGGGACATTTTTGAATGGATTGATCCATATTGGCGATAAGAATTTTGGTGGTGGTAGAGCAGGTGAGAAATCTGCAACGGGTATTACGGAGCAATTGGTTGCGTTGGGTTTTGAATCTGGACGAATGAAAACGGGAACGCCGCCAAGAGTTGATGGAAGATCATTGGATTATTCTAAAATGGTTGTACAGCCTGGTGATGAAGTGCCAGAAAAATTCTCTTATTCTGATGTTACGAAACCTTTGACGGTTCAAAGGGATTGTCATATGAGTTTCACGAGTCCGTTGGTGCATGATTTATTGCGCGAAGGTTTTGATCGTTCACCGATGTTTAATGGCCGAATTAAAAGCACGGGTCCACGTTATTGTCCGTCAATAGAAGATAAAATTAATCGATTTGCTACAAAGGATCGACACCAGATATTTGTGGAGCCAGAAGGGTGGCATACCTGTGAGGTTTACGTTAATGGATTCTCCACGTCGCTTCCAGAAGATGTTCAGTTTAAAGCGTTGCGTTCTGTAGTCGGTTTTGAAAAGGTTAAGTTTTTCAGACCTGGTTATGCAATCGAATATGATTACTTTCCGCCAACACAACTGAAGCATACTTTAGAAACTAAATTAATCAAAGGCTTGTATTTTGCTGGTCAAATTAATGGGACTACCGGATATGAAGAAGCAGCCTCGCAGGGATTAATGGCGGGAATAAATGCAGCGCTTCAGGTTCAGGAAAGAGATGAGTTTACCTTGCGACGTGATGAAGCTTATATCGGTGTTTTGATTGATGATTTGATTACGAAAGGTACAGAGGAACCTTACCGCATGTTTACGTCTCGTGCTGAATACAGAACTTTATTAAGACAGGATAATGCCGATTTAAGATTGACGCCTAAAGGTTACGAACTTGGATTGGCTAGTGAAAAGCGTTTGAAACGAATGGAAGAGAAACATTCTAAAGCAGATGCTTTTGTAGAGTTCTTTAAGCAAACCAGTGTTGAGGCGGATGCTATCAATCCTATTTTGGAAGCTAATGATTCTGCCTTGGTAAATCAATCTGGAAAGTTGTTCAAGATTTTTGCAAGACCAAACATATCTATGGAAGATATCCGTCAGATTGAAAGCGTAGATGCTTATGTTTTGGAGCACGATTTAGATAAAGAAATTATTGAGCAAGCAGAAATTCAGGTTAAGTATTCAGGATATATTGACAAGGAACGGAACAACGCCGACAAGCTTAATCGTTTGGAAGATTTAAAGATCCCTTCCAATTTTGATTATTCAATACTGAAATCTATGAGTATAGAGGCAAGGCAGAAGTTGGAGAAAATCCGTCCGGTTACTATTTCACAAGCGTCACGAATTAGTGGTGTGTCGCCAAGTGATGTATCGGTGCTTTTGGTATATATGGGCAGATAAATCTGAAATATTTTGAAGTGTTCCACGTGGAACGTTGGAATATTATCTATGGATTATTTTTATTTTTTATTCTGGATTGGTTATCTAAATGTTGAATTGATTTAATTAGTCCTTGAATTCAATTGGTAATTATAGTAATGCGCATCCAAAACAAATCAGTGCTGATCATAAAGAATCCGCGTCTGTGTTCTATATATTCCAATCAATTGGTTCGAGATAATTAGTGAAATTCGTGTCAAAAAACAGATTTTATGTTTCTCGCAGAGGCACAGAGTCGCTTAGATAGAATGTCTGTAAATCTTTGAAATTCAATTCCAACACAAATCAGCTCTTATAATAAAAAATCATTTCACCCGTCTGAACGGAAGGGTAGGTCTGCGTTCCATAAATTCCAATGAATTGGTTCGAGATAATTAGTGCAATTCGTGTCAAAAAACAGATTTTATGTTTCTCGCAGAGGCGCAAAGTCGCCACGTTGGAATGTTTGTAAAACCGTGAAATTTACCTTGAAAACAAATCAGCGCCATCCACGTTTCATAAATTCCAATCAGATCGTTCTTGTTAGTTAATGTGAGAAAATAGATTTTATGTTTATCGCAAAGGTGCTAAGACAGAATTTCTGTAAATTCTTTAAATTCAATTCCAACACAAATCAGTACCTATCATAAAAAATCAGCGTCACCCGCCTGACCGGACGGGCAGGTCTGTGTTTCATAAATTCCAATTAATTGGTTCGAGATAATTAGTGAAATTCGTGTCAAAAAACAGATTTTATGATTCTTGCAGAGGCGCAAAGTTGTTATGATAGAATATCTGTAAATTATTTAATTTCGATTCCAAGACAAATCAGCGCCTAACATAAAAAATCAACGTCATATGTGTTCCATAAATTCCAATTAATTGGTTCGAGTTAATTAGTGTAATTCGTGTCAAAAAACCCGATTTATGATTTCTCACAAAAGTGCAAAGTAGTCAGGATAGAATGTCTTTAAATTCTATAAAATGGCTTCGAACATAAATCCACTTCTATAAATCAAATCCAAAAAAGTAACTCAAGAATGTTGGAATACATTCGTTCTATTCCTTAATTTCGCATTCACTTATTCAATCTTTAAATAGCATTTTCATCGTGTCGAATCCCATCCAAAAAAGAACCAATATAAAAGTAACAGATCATTCTGTTTCTGGAGAGAATTTCGAATTGCTATATAACCACGAATTAGACCTGCTCGAAACCTTTCCGCAGCCATCTTCGGATAAATTGCCGGAGTATTATAAAAGTGAAGATTACATTTCGCATACCGATGCCAAACGTAATGCTTTTGAAAAAGTTTACCATCTTGTAAAAGGCATTGCTTTAAAAAAGAAATTGAAACTCATCAATCAGGTTTCAGAAAATGGGAAAGCACTTCTTGATATAGGATGTGGTACTGGCGATTTTTTACAAGTCGCAGCAAATGCGGGATGGGAAATTTCAGGAATTGAACCGAATGAGCAGGCTAGGAGCATTGCCAATAATAAAACAAGTAACGCCGTTTTTGACTCGGATCATCTTTCAAAATTTGAAGCGCATAGTTTTGACGTCATCACGCTTTGGCATGTGTTGGAACATTTACCAAATCTGGAGCAGCATTTTGAAACATTCAAAAAATTATTAAAACCCGATGGTGTGCTCATAATTGCGGTGCCGAACTATAAAAGTTATGACGCCAAATTATATAAAGAGTTTTGGGCGGCTTATGATGTGCCAAGACATCTTTGGCATTTTAGTCAGGACGCGATAAAAAAGCTTGGAGTTAGCGTCAATATGAATTTGGAAAAAACTGTTCCAATGAAATTTGATGCGTTTTATGTGAGCATGCTTTCTGAAAAATATAAATCTGGTAAAATGAATTTCTTTAAAGGATTTTGGAACGGATGGCGCTCAAATTGGAAAGCGAGGAGTTCAAGTGAGTATTCTTCTCTGATTTACGTCTTAAAGAACGAGAAAACGCCGTTTTAAGATGTTTAAAGGATGTTTTTCGGGCTCCCTAAGGTTTATGTGTCCGTTTCTCTAAAACGCGCTATAAACCAATTTAAAATCACTGCTTTTTCATAGTAAAAATTAATTAATTTACAGTTAACTATAAATTTAAACTATAACGTTTATTTTCGCAAAACTATCTGTTACTTTATTACATTTGCAGCAAAATTTTAATAAACACAAAAAATGAAAAAAGGTTTTATCGCTCTATTAACTTTGGTGATGTTATCATCATGCCAAGAGCAAACAAAAATTGGATTTGTTGATAACGGCAAATTGATTAACGATTATCAAAAGAAAAAAGATATTGAAGCGCAATTTGAAGTTGAAATCGCAGCCTTTAATAGAAGAGTGGATAGTATAGGTCAAACTTTTCAAGCTCATGCAGCACAATTGCAGGAAAAGGATCCTAAAATGGTTCAAAAGAGCTCTCAAGATCAATACCAAGCCTTAGCACAACAATACCAAAACTTCCAACAACAATCACAAATGGAAGAGCAACAGATTCAAAGAAGAGGTCAAACTCAAATTGATACACTTATCAAAACTGTAAGAGCTTTTGTTAAAAATTACGGAGAGAAAAACGGTTACACTTTTATCTTAGGAAGTAATGAAGCTGGTAGTGTGATGTACGGAAAAGAAAGTCAAGATGTGACTAAAGAAATTTTAGAAGCACTTAACGCCGATAAAAAATAAGAAATTTCTTATAAAATATTATCTTAATACCTAAGAGCCAGTTTTTTAACTGGCTTTTTTATGTAATAACCGCGTCAGTTTAATAGATAAATCGGTTAGGATGATTTTTGAATTCCCATTGCGTTCAATATGGTAAATCGCATCTTCAAGTTCCTGACTAATGTCCATGATATTGCCTTCATGTATGAACGGTGCGAAATTTTCTAGTTTAAAATTCTTGGTTTTAGGCTCCATAAATACTAATTGATTGGCATTATAGTTCATTAACAAGGCCTGTCTGAAAAAATCGATGCAAAATAACAGGAATTGCTTTTGTGTTTCACGCCCAGTTTTTGCCACTTGCTCGCTCCAGCTGATGAGATCATGAATGGCAGTTTTGTTGCCTTTGGCTTTAAACGCGCTTCTGATCCAAAACACAAACCATTCTTCAAACTGAATATCTTCAGAATCATTATAGACTAAATCGCAGGCTTTATTATAATTTCCGTTCGATTGAATGGCGATTTTTGTAGCCGTGCTTTCATCAAGTTGGTAATTTTTTTGAAGGGCTTCCACAATCACTTTTTCAGCCAATGGCGGAAAATTTAAAATTTGGCAGCGCGATCGGATGGTGCTAAGGATTTGCCCCGCATCTTCCGCAATAAGAATAAAGACGGTTTTGGCTGGTGGCTCTTCTATAAGTTTTAAAAGCTTGTTGGCTGCCGAAGTGTTCATCTTTTCTGCCATCCAAATCAACATGATTTTGTAACCTCCTTCATAAGACTTTAACGACAAGGCCTTTACAATATTTAAAGCTTCGTCAACACCTATCTGTCCCTGCTTATTTTCAATTCCTAAGATGCGGTACCAGTCGAATAGATTGCCGTAAGGTTGTTCTTTAATTAACTGGCGCCATTCTTCCATAAAATGGTTTGAGACCGGGTTTTTTTTAACCTTATCCGTAATGGCCACAGGAAAGGCAAAATGTAGATCAGGGTGCGATAAATTCTTAAACTTTAAGTTACAACTTTCATTGCCGCCTTTATTTTCAGAATTTTTATTGCCACAAAGTATGTATTGTCCGTAAGCAATAGCCATTGCTAAAGTACCCGAACCTTCAGGGCCAACAAACAGTTGTGCATGAGGAATACGGCCATTGTCCGCGCTTTGGGTTAAGTGATTTTTGAGGTGTTCTTGGCCTAAAACAGTAGTGAATTGCATGTCGCAAAACTATGTATTTTTTTCCATTTAAATCGGCAGAATACCAATTCCTAACAGAATGCATTTAGAATCATTTCGGAATTAGTTACATTTGTTTCCATTCTATAAAAAACAAATACCGATGAAAACCCTAAACGATTTTAATTTTAAAGATAAAAAAGCACTTATCAGAGTAGATTTTAATGTGCCGTTGGACGATCAGTTCAAGGTGACGGATGATACGAGAATAACTGCGGCGAAACCTACCATCATCAAAATATTGGAAGATGGGGGCAGTTGCATTTTAATGTCACATTTAGGACGACCAAAAGGTGTACAGGATGAGTTTTCATTGAAGCATATTAAAGATGAGATTTCAAGAATTATAGGCGTTGATGTCATTTTTGTTTCAGATTGCGTTGGGGCAGAAGCGCAAACAGCGGCCGATAATTTGAAACCAGGTCAAATTCTATTACTGGAAAATCTGAGATTTCATAATGAAGAAGAGGCAGGAGATAAGGATTTTGCTGAAAAACTATCCAAACTTGGCGATGTTTATGTCAACGATGCCTTTGGAACGGCACATCGTGCGCATGCTTCAACGGCGGTAATTGCTCAATTTTTCCCAAATAAGAAGTACTTCGGCTATTTGTTGGAGCAAGAAATTGAAAGTATCAAAAAGGTCATGGAAAATGGCGAAAAGCCTGTTTTGGCAATTCTTGGAGGTGCTAAAGTGTCCTCTAAAATTACCATTATTGAAAATATATTGGACAAGGTTGATCATTTAATCATTGGTGGCGGAATGACCTTTACCTTTGTAAAAGCGCAAGGCGGAAGTATTGGGGATTCTATCTGCGAAGATGACAAAATGGAACTGGCTTTGGAAATTCTAAAGAAAGCAAGAGCTAAAAATGTTAAAGTACACCTTCCTGTTGATGTTGTGGCGGCCGATGCATTTAGTAACGATGCCAATACCCAAGTTGTAAGTGTTACCCATATTCCTGATGGCTGGCAAGGCTTGGACGCTGGTCCACAATCCATCCAAAACTTTCATGACGTGGTGCTTCAGTGTAAAACGATTTTATGGAACGGTCCTTTAGGTGTTTTTGAAATGGAAAATTTTGCCAAAGGCACTATTGCGCTTGGTAATGCCATTGCTGAAGCCACTGAAAAAGGAGCTTTTTCGCTTGTAGGTGGAGGTGATTCCGTTGCAGCGGTTAAGGAGTTCGGCTTTGAAGATAAAGTGAGTTATGTGAGTACGGGCGGTGGCGCGATGTTGGAAAGCCTGGAAGGGAAAATATTGCCAGGAATTGCGGCAATCATAGATTAAGTAAATTTTAAAATTAATTCAAAATATAGATAAAATGTTTAATTTGAACGACCAAATGCATTTTGTGTTGTTAAATTATTGTTTTCTATCAACATTTTAGATATTATTGTACGATTTTAATCAACACATCGTTGATTAATAAAACCTTTTCTAATGAACCAAAAGATAGTATCCCTAACTTTTGGTGCTTTATTTATATGCGGTTTTGGCTTTTCGCAAGTCAAACCGCATAAAAAAGACAGAGCCAAAGCACCAGAAAAAACCGTTTCGACTCCTATGGAATCCATTAGCGATGACAAAGCATTAGTTGAAAATGAAATCGAGTCCGTTGGAGACTCATTAACGGCCTTAAAAATACAAGATTTCCATTTGGCATCAGAGTTTGATCAAAAATGGATGGACGAGTTGTACAGTAACGAATTGTTTGACAGTATCTATCAATCTGTGACCGATTTAAAATATGACGCTGTTGACTATCCTGAATTGCCTACTGATACTTTAAAAGCACGACTTCATAAGTTAAGTTCAAAAACACCTTTCAATATTGAGTATAATGTTGCTTTAGAAAATGTTATCAAATCGTACTTAAAAAATAGACGTAATTCTTTAGAACGTCTGATGTCTTTGAGCGATTATTACTTCCCGATGTTTGAAAAGGAGTTGGATAATTACAATATTCCGCTGGAAGTTAAGTACTTGGCCATTGTTGAATCGGCCTTAAAACCAAGGGCAAAATCTCGCGTAGGTGCTACCGGTTTATGGCAATTTATGTTTGCTACGGGGAAACAGTACGGCTTAAACGTCAGCAGCTATGTCGATGAGCGCAGTGATCCACTAAAATCAACTGAGGCGGCCAGTAAATACTTGGCGAAGCTTTATGAGATTTTTGGCGATTGGGATTTAGCTTTAGCATCTTACAATTGTGGACCAGGAAATGTCAGTAAAGCCATCCGTCGCTCAGGTGGTTATGAAAATTATTGGAATATCAGACCATATTTGCCTAAAGAAACAGCAGGCTATTTACCTGCGTTTTTAGCCACAATGTATATTTTTGAATATGCTGAGGAGCACGGTTTTAAAAAATACCGTCCAGATTTCAGATACATTGATACGGATACGATCCACGTGAAACAAATGATCAGCCTTGATCAGGTCTCTGAACTTTTAGAGTTGCCTATGGAAGAACTCCAGTTTTTAAATCCGCATTATAAGTTAGATATTATTCCGTTTGTTGAAGGTGCCAATTATACCCTAAGATTGCCACGTCATGCCGTTGGAAAGTTTGTAAACAACGAGACCAGCATCTATGAGTTTGTAACCAATGAAATGAATAAACGCGAAAAACCTTTGCCTCAACTTTTTGAATCAGAAACTAAATCGACTTACAAAGTGGTTTCAGGTGATAATTTAGGAAAAATAGCACGGCAATTTAATGTACGAGTAGCGCAGTTAAAACAGTGGAATGGTTTGCGGAGTAATGAGGTTAAAATAGGACAACGCTTGACCGTATATCGAACACAACCAGTAACTTCATCATCAAAGGTAGTGACCAATACCACAACAAAATCAACGAGTACTACCAGTGTTTCAAGCAATGCAAAAACCTATAAAGTTAGGGCGGGAGATTCGTTATGGAGCATATCAAATAAATTTCCTGGAGTTTCTATCAAAAATATTCAAGAATGGAACGGTATTAGTGGTAACAATTTAAAAGTAGGAACAACACTCAAAGTTTCGCGCTAAGTGTTATAAATTTTAAAAACCAAACCATGAAAATCATTTATGCCATTGCCTTGTCTTTCGTCTTGTTTACTTCTTGTAACAAAAGTAAAGATCAACGAATTATTTCTGCATCTTCTGGAAACATTAACACCCTTTTGGTGGTTGTAGATAACCTATTATGGGATGATAGTGTAGGAGAGACCATCAGAGATGTAGTCGCGGCTCCCGTACCAGCGCTCAGTCAAGATGAGCCGTTATTTTCAATTAACCAAATGCCACCTATGGTCTTTAATGGCTTTGCAACCAAAAGCAGAAGCATTCTTAAAATTGAAAAAGGTGGCGATGCAGGCATGACCATAAAAAACGATGTGTATGCACGACCTCAAACGGTTGTGGTCATTTCAGGAAAAACAGATGAGGAAATCAATAATCAATTGGAAACCCATGGCGACGAAATTATTGCCGCTTTTAAAAAGGAAGAATTAAAGGAAAACCAACGCCGCATTAGAATATCCTTAATGGATGATGCGCCCCTTGAAAAAGCCTTAGGTGTTAAATTAAATTTTCAAACCGCCTATAGAATTGCAAAACAGGACAAGGATTTCTTTTGGATCAGGAAAGACATTCCTACCGGTACCATGGATATTATGATTTATGAAGTGCCTCTTAATTCCATTAGAAAAGGAGATAGCACTATTTTAGACATCATAAGGATGAGAGATTCTATTGGAGAGGTTCATATCCCAGGACCTGTAGAAGGTTCGTATATGATCACTGAGGATGCTTATACGCCGTATTTATACGAAACTACCGTAAATGGTAAACCAACTTATGAAACCAAAGGTATTTGGGACGTTAAAAATGCATTTATGTCTGGTCCATTTATTAACTACGCTATTGAAGATAAGGCCAATAACCGTTATGTAGTCATTGAAGGTTATGTTTTTGCCCCTTCGGTCGAAAAACGGAACAATATTTTTGAATTGGAATCCATTATAAAATCTATAAAGATTAAATAAACAAAAAGAGCCAACGATTAAGTTGGCTCTTTTGTTTTTTATAGGAAATAATTACTCGTTTTTATTAGTGGATGTTTTCTTTTCATCACTATCTTCCTTACTGGCATCTTTAAATTCTTTAATGCCACTTCCTAAACCTCTCATAAGTTCTGGGATTTTCTTTCCTCCAAATAGAAGTAATACCACTACCACAATCAAGATTATTTGTGGTGCTCCAATTGCTAAAAAAATATTTGATGCTATCATAACATTGAATTTGAACTGCAAATTTAATAATTAAACTTTAATTTAAACGTTAAAAATAAACTTTAGATGAAACACCTTAGCGATTGCCTTAATTTTATTTAATTTTGTTCGTCATGACAACAAGAAAAAAAGAAAAGAAATTCGCGAAGAAATTACTTCATAAGTACCGTTTGGTCGTGCTTAATGAAGATACGTTTGAAGAACGCTTTGCCATTAAACTGACCCGTTTAAATGTTTTCGTTATTGTATCCTTAACCAGTATTCTGCTCGTGGCAGCCACCATATTTTTAATTGCATTTACGCCCTTAAGAGAGTTTATTCCCGGATACTCTTCAACCAAGTTAAAAAGACAAGCCATTTCCCTGAGTTTTAAAACCGATTCCTTGCAGCATATTATTGATGTCAACGAAAAGTACTTTAGTTCGATTAGGCGCGTCCTAACGGGTGATGTTAAAACGGTGGAGTTTAACAAAGATTCTATTTTAAGAGCAGCGAATGCGGAAACCGCTCATTTAAGCATCAAAACCTCAAAGCAGGATTCCTTATTGCGTGAAAAAGTAGATAAGGAAGATAAGTATAACCTTTTTGAATCGGCCATTTCAACCTCCAATTTTGTGCTGTTTCCTCCAGTAAATGGAAACATTTCAGAAGGCTATAATGTGAAGGAAAAGCATTATGCGGTAGATATTATTGTTGCCAAAAACACCCCCGTTAAGGCTACGGCGGATGGCACCGTTATTTTTGCAGAATGGACGGCAGAAACGGGTTATGTGGTCATCATAGAGCACAGTTACGAATTAATTTCGGTATATAAACATAATGCATCCTTGACCAAAGAACAAGGTGATGTGGTCAAAGCAGGGGAAGTCATTGCTATGGCAGGAAGTACAGGAGAGTATACCACAGGGCCGCATTTGCACTTTGAGTTATGGAGCAAAGGTTATCCAATCAATCCAACCAACTTTATAGATTTTAAATAATGTTCTCACTAAAATCGGCATTAGCCAAACCCTTTGCGCTCCTAACTAGAAAGTCGGTTATGAAATGGGCAAATAATCCTATTGAAACACAAAATACAGTGTTTAAAAACCTAATGGATGAGGCGAAAAACTCACAGTTTGGTAAAGATCATGATTTTAAGAACATCACATCCCATTCAGATTTTGTTTCGCGTGTCCCTGTACGTGATTATGAAGAACTCAAACCATATGTGGAACGGGTTGTTGCTGGAGAGCGAGATATTCTATGGAAGGGTAAGCCTATTTATTTCGCTAAAACATCGGGCACCACTTCAGGCGCGAAATATATTCCCATCACTAAAGAAAGTATGCCCACACATATTGAAGCGGCCAGAAATGCCATTCTCCTGTACATTGCAGAAACTGGAAAGGCTGATTTCGTCAATGGAAAGATGATTTTTCTACAGGGCAGCCCCATATTAGATGAAAAGAATGGTATTCAATTAGGTCGCTTATCAGGCATCGTGGCACATTTTGTTCCAAAATATCTTCAAAAAAATAGAATGCCCTCTTGGGAAACCAATTGTATTGAAGACTGGGAAACGAAAGTAGAAGCCATTATAGATGAAACTTTGCCTGAAAACATGACCGTTATTTCTGGAATTCCATCTTGGGTGCAGATGTATTTCGAAAAAATCAACCAAAGAACAGGGAAAAAAGTTGGCGAGGTTTTTAAGAATTTCAACTTGTTCATTTTTGGTGGTGTTAATTATGAACCCTATCGCGCAAAATTTGAAAGCCTGATTGGTCGTAAGGTAGACAGCATAGAGCTGTATCCTGCCAGTGAAGGCTTTTTTGCCTATCAAGATCAGCAGCATGAAAAAGGCATGCTCTTGCAATTGAATTCTGGTATTTTTTATGAGTTTATCAAAGCCGACGAGTTTTTCGATGCACATCCAAAGCGAATTACCATCAAAGACGTGGCATTGAACACTAATTATGTGATGATCATTTCAACCACCGCGGGATTGTGGGCCTACAATATTGGCGATACGGTGGAGTTTACTTCATTAGCGCCATATCGCGTCATAGTTTCCGGACGTATCAAGCATTTTATCTCTGCCTTTGGAGAACACGTTATTGGCAAGGAAGTGGAGCAAGCCCTCAATGAAGCCATTGAAGGTTCAAACATTCAAGTGTCAGAATTTACAGTGGCACCACAAATCAATCCTTCTATCGGATTGCCTTATCATGAGTGGTTTATTGAGTTTGAAAATGAACCCGAAAATCTATCTCAATTAACGGAAAAGATTGAGATGTCACTTCAAAAGCAAAACAGTTATTATTTTGATTTGATTACGGGCAAGGTGCTGCAACCCTTAAAAATTTCGAAGGTCAAAAAGAACGGTTTTCAGGACTATATGAAGTCCATAGGAAAATTGGGAGGCCAAAATAAATTGCCCCGACTTTCCAACGACCGAAAAATTGCCGATGCGTTGTGGCAACAAAATTTAACATATTAATACTATATTTGTAGGTTAAATACTTATTTATGAATAAAAAACTTCTTGCCAGAACCAGAGCCCAAGAAAGTTCTAACTCTATTGAACGAATGTATATTACTATGCGTCATTTGTTTAATCGTGGATTTTACAAACCGATGGGTATTTCTGGGGAAACACTTCGCGAGTCGCTGTTGCAATTAAGGCCTGAAATTTACGGATCTATTGGAGAAGAAAAAGCAGAATTAGAAGGTTTGCTATATGTTGTGGATCGGTTGCCGTATGGCATAGAAGAATGTACGTTTATCAATCTGACGAGTGATGAAGGTTATAGCAATTCACACTTTAAAGCCATAGTGCCGCCTAAACGACGACGTAATTGTTTCCGAATTGACGAAGAGCAAATGAACATTGAAATTACGCGAGGTCGCTCTGAAATATATGACATCCTTACCCACTTGACTTTTATGTTTGTGGAATCACATAAAATAAGCAAGCGCGTGCTTATGGATGAAGAAGGAACAACGACGCGCGACTGGATTAAGCTAGAAAAAGCAGTACTTTCCAAAGAAAAATTATCACAACAGGATAGAGAGATTGCCATAACGCATACCGCTAACATTTTGGGAAGAACCTTCCATGAAATTACCACCATGTATAGTTCTTTTGCCTTGCCACACCAACCAGAACGCTTTTTGCATCTAATTTATTGGCTTGGTAAGCTTGCCATTGAGGAAGTGGTCAATAACAATAAACGAACCGTAACTTTTAGTCCCGTATTAAGAGAGCGCTTAGGTCATCATATTCATGGAGAGATTTGGGCGGACACCATTAAGGAAGCCTTATTAAAAAACGGACTTATAGACCGACCAATTCATGTGATCAGTGCGAACATGCACAGTGTTATGAACTCTATTTTTGCACCTCAAGCTCTTAAGGCTTTAGCTTCAAAAAAGAACATGTTTGAAGTCTATGAGGATTTAAGCCAAAAGGAAAACCAAGGCTTACGCGATAAAGTGACTAAAGAAGCCCTACAAAATGGCATGATTTATATTCCCGATACTTCAGGAACTAATATTGACGTTCAAATATTTGATACCGCAAAGATCGATTTTCTTAAAACCGATTTAGAAGCCACTAAAGTGTTTGAAGCTTCAGAAAAACCAGTGCTTTTTGTCATGGATTATGCCTTTGGCGAGCAAGCTTATGAAACTATTGATGAATTGCTAAAGCCAATTAAGGTTGATGGCAAGCCAATCCATCTGAATATCGATTCGATTTCCATTATGGGGAAAGCCGGAATTTTAGAAGGCGGAAAAGGAGACATCATGATTCCTTCTGCACATATATTTGAAGGAACCGCAGATAATTATCCATTGGAAAACGAGCTGTCAAAAGCAGATCTTGAAGGTCATGGCATCGATGTGTATGAAGGTGCGATGATTACTGTTTTAGGAACCTCCCTTCAAAATAAAGAGATTTTAAAATTCTTTTATAATTCCACGTGGAACGTCATCGGCCTGGAAATGGAAGGTGCACATTACCAAAAGGCAATCCAGGCGGCTTCTAAAGTGCGCAAGAGTATCAATCCTAACGTCAAGGTAAGATATGCGTATTATGCCAGTGATAATCCTTTGGAAACAGGAAGTACTTTAGCCTCTGGCGGATTGGGAACAACCGGAGTAAAACCAACCTATTTGATCACTAGAAAAATATTACAACAAATATTTAATTAATTGAATTTATGAATAAAGATTTGCCCCAACCACAACCTTCTGACGAAATAGATTTAGGACAATTATTTAAATTAATAGGAAATGCTTTCGACCGTTTTTTTCGATTTATAGGACGAATATTCTCAGGAATATTTGGAGTAATTCTGTTGTTTTTACTCTTCATCCAAAGGCATTTTGTAAAATTTGTTGCGGTTGTTGTTATAGGCTTAATTATAGGTGCCATTATAGATTTTAAAAAGGAACCTGAATATATTTCGACGATGGTTATTGAGCCTAATTTTAATAGTGTTCAACAACTCTATAATAATGTTGGATTTTACAATGAATTGGCAAAATCTAAAGATTCTTTGGCTCTTTCTGAAGCCTTGAATATTACGGAAAAAGAAGCCTCATCTATAAAAAAATTCAGCGTGGAGTCCTATTCTGATGAAAACCAGAAGATTTTATTATTTGATGAATTTGTTCGCAGTTTGGATAGCACAACTAAAAAAACGATTAACATGAAATCGTATCTTGAGAATTTTAATTCTTTTGATGCTCGATTTCATACTATATCGGTTGTAGCAACTGATAATGCCGTTGCAAAAAAAATACAGCCTGCCATTATTTCTTCGATTTCAAATAACAGCTATTTTAATTTGCAAAAAGATATTAGTGATAGCAATATTAGCTTACAAGACAGCCTATATAACAAACAAATTAGAGAAATTGATTCTTTGCAGTTATTATATAAAAAAGTCATGTTAAAAGAAGCGGAGCGTTCCATTCAAGGAACAAACATTAGTCTTGGAGAAAAGGGAGTACAGAATAACAAAGAGCTTTCATTAATCAATAAAATGGAAGATTTAAAATCAGGACTTGTAGAGCTAAATAAAGAGCGGGGAAATAAATCTAGCATTTTAAATGTAATTTCTGATTTTCCTAGAAAAGGAGTTCAGGATAAAGGAATTTTAAAAAGCTATAAGTTTCTAATACCTGTTTTATTCGTAATATTAGCGGCCCTCGTGTCAATATCATTATCATTAAACAAGTTCCTTAAAAATCACAATAGAAAGAAATAAGACATGAAAATTTTAATTACTGGAGGCGCGGGTTTTATTGGTTCGCACGTCGTAAGATTGTTCGTCAATAACTATCCAACGTATCATATTTATAATTTAGACCTACTTACCTATGCTGGTAATTTAGAAAATTTAAAGGATATCGAAAACAAACCAAATTATACATTTATTAAGGGTGACATTACTAATGAAGTTTTTATAAACGATTTATTTGAAAAACATAAGTTTGAAAGTGTCATTCATCTGGCAGCAGAATCTCATGTAGATCGCTCAATAGAAGAGCCATTAGCCTTTGTGAAAACTAACGTCATTGGTACCATGATCCTACTAAACGCGTTTAAAGACTTGTGGAAAAGTAATTTCGAAAATAAATTATTTTACCATATAAGTACTGATGAGGTTTACGGGAGCTTAGGCCAAACAGGGTTTTTTACCGAAAAAACGTCCTATGATCCAAACTCGCCTTATTCAGCTTCTAAAGCAAGCTCTGATCATTTTGTAAGGGCATATGGTGAAACCTATGGCATGCCTTATATTATATCCAATTGTTCCAATAATTATGGCGAAAATCAATTTCCTGAGAAATTGATTCCCCTTTTTATAAACAACATCATACAGAATCAACCCTTGCCTGTTTATGGTGATGGGAATTATACTAGGGATTGGTTATATGTTAAAGACCACGCCATAGCCATCGACTTGGTATTTCATAAAGGAAAGAATCATGAAACCTACAATATTGGTGGTTTTAATGAATGGAAAAACATTGATTTGGTCAAACTGCTATGCCAACAAATGGATGATAAACTTAACAGAGAGAATGGTGCCTCAGAAAAGCTTATAACCTATGTAAAAGACCGTCCAGGGCATGATTTAAGATATGCTATTGACGCCTCAAAGATAAACCAGGAATTAGGCTGGAATCCATCAGTAAAGTTTGAAGAAGGCTTAGATATAACCATCGATTGGTATTTAAATAATGAAGACTGGTTACAAAGTGTGACCAGTGGCGCTTATCAATCCTATTATCAAAAACAGTATAAATAGATAGTTAAAAGGGTTATAGGTTAAAATTAATAAAATATAACCTCATAAAGATTTAAAATTGTGGCACGACTCCACGGCTCTTATTACTAAGACTTCTAAAATTTTCCAAAGCATGATATTTAAGGACTTTCTTCTCAAATTTGAGCCAGAATTTCCATTCCTTCAAATATTACTAGTACTGGAAGGAAGGGGAAACATGAGTTTACAAGATTTTTATAATCAATTTAAGAAGTTGTAAATCAATTTAAATTTTTTTATAAAACTCAGTTGTAAAATCGATAAAACATTGATTATCAATAGTTTTTAGAGTATGTAAATATGCTTTAAAACCTATTAAAAAGTTTAAAAGTTAAATAAACATATGATTTTTATAGACATATAACTACAATATAAGAAATGAAAGGAATTATATTAGCAGGCGGCTCTGGAACAAGATTACATCCGTTGACCTTATCGGTAAGTAAGCAATTAATGCCTATTTATGATAAACCTATGATTTATTACCCGCTTTCAACATTAATGTATGCAGGAATAAAAGAAATATTAATAATCTCTACTCCCAAAGATTTACCCTTGTTTAAAGACTTATTAGGTGATGGTACAAAATATGGCTGTCGTTTTGAATATGCAGTGCAAGAGGCTCCTAATGGCCTAGCTGAAGCCTTTATTATTGGTGCTGATTTTATAGGTAAAGATAAAGTGGCCTTAATACTCGGCGATAATATTTTTTACGGTACAGGATTAACAAAACTTTTGCAGGCAAACAATGACCCCGATGGCGGTGTTATTTATGCTTATAGAGTGCATGATCCTGAACGCTATGGCGTAGTTGAATTTAATAAAGATGGTCAAGCTATTTCAATTGAAGAAAAACCTGAAAAACCTAAGTCTAACTATGCCGTTCCAGGCATTTATTTTTATGACAATTCAGTGGTTGAAGTTGCCAAAAATATCAAACCAAGCCACAGAGGAGAGCTTGAAATAACCGATGTCAATCGGGAATATTTAAAAAGAGGGAATTTAAATGTGAGCATTTTAGATAGAGGTACAGCATGGCTTGATACTGGTACGTTTCAGTCATTAATGCAGGCCTCCCAATTTGTTGAGGTTATCGAGGAACGACAAGGTTTGAAAATAGGTGCTATTGAAGGCGCAGCGTTTGAAATGGGATATATTAATGAAGCACAATTTAAAGCATTGGCCGAACCCTTACTTAAAAGCGGTTACGACAAAAATTTATTAGAATTATTGAATAAAGAAGGATGATTGCAAAAGAAACTCATTTAAAAGGCTGTTTTATTCTGGAGCCAAAAATTTTCGAAGATAGTAGAGGTTATTTTTTTGAAAGTTTTAATCAGAATACCTTTAACAAATTAATAGGGCAAAATATTGATTTTATTCAAGACAATGAATCCTTCTCTTCAAAAGGTGTTTTGAGAGGACTGCATTACCAAATTGGAGAATTTGCCCAATCAAAATTAGTTCGGGTTATAAAAGGGGCTGTTTTAGATGTAGCTGTGGATATTCGAAAGGATTCTTCGACTTTTGGACAGTACTTTTCAATAGAATTATCAGAGGAAAACAAAAAACAATTGTTTATTCCACGTGGTTTCGCTCATGGCTTCATCGTTTTAAGCGATAACGCTATTTTTTCATATAAATGTGATAACTTTTATAATAAGGAATCAGAAGGTGGGATAATTTATAATGATCCAACTTTGAATATTGATTGGTATTTACCAGAAGAAGATATTTTGGTTTCAGAAAAAGACAAGATTCTTCCAGAATTTAAAAACACAAAATTATGACAACAGTTTTAGTGACTGGAGCGAGTGGGCAACTCGGACAATGCATCAAAGATATTGCACATCAATTTCCTGCTCTAAATCTGCTTTTTGTCGATAAAAACACTTTGGACATTACTAACACAAACGACGTCTTAGAGTTTTTTGAAACACATACAATTGATTGGTGTATTAATTGTGCTGCCTATACAGCTGTAGATAATGCAGAGAATGATCATGAAAATGCATATAAGGTGAACGTTTTTGGCGTAAAAAATATAGCCCAAGCCTGTCAAAAATATGATGTAAAAATGATTCACGTTTCTACAGATTTTGTTTTTGATGGTTTAAAGACAGCACCTTATACGGAACTTGACATACCAAATCCAATAAATATTTATGGGGAGACCAAATTAAAAGGAGAAAATGAGATTCAACAAATTCTAGAAAAACATTTTATAATAAGAACCTCTTGGTTATATTCCGAACATGGGAGTAATTTTATGAAAACCATGTTGCGTTTGGCAGAAGATAGGGATGAGTTGAGTGTTATTGACGATCAATTTGGAACGCCAACATATGCTGGCGATTTAGCTCAAATTATATTTCAAATAATACAAACAAATTCAAAAAATTATGGAACGTTCCATTATAGTAATGATGGTGCTATAAGTTGGTTTGACTTTTCAAAAGCTATTTTTGAGTTAAGTGATGTTGAAATAAAACTAAATGCAATACCTACCACAAGCTATCCAACACCTGCAAAACGACCTATATATAGCATTATGGATAAATCAAAAATCATAGTTACAATGGGAATTGAGATTCCTTTTTGGGAAAAGAGTTTAAATAGGGCTCTCATAAAATTAAATAAATAAACAGTTTATAAAATATAAACTTATTTATGTCTCGTTAATTGTTTATAACTATGAGTTTTAAAGAAAAACTAAAAAGCATTTTAAAAAATAATAAGGTTATAATTCATAACTTTTCATATTTGTCGATTTTACAGATTTTTAATTTATTAATTCCACTATTGGTTTACCCATATTTAATTAAAACATTAGGAATGGATACCTTCGGATTAGTAATTTATGCCCAGGCTTTAATTAGTTATCTGGTTATTTTGGTCGGTTTTGGCTTTAATATTTCAGGGGCAAGATCAATTAGCGTTAGTCGAGGAAATAAAGAGGAAGTTTCAAAAATCTTTAGTAGTATTTTCTTTTTAAAGCTATTACTTTTAGTTTTTGCAGTTTTAGTTTTATCAGTTGCAGTTTTTTATATACCCAGTATTTCTCAATATAAATCATTGTTTTTCTTGAGTTTGTGGATGTGTGTTTATGATATCTTTTTTCCGATATGGTATTTTCAAGGAATTGAAAAAATGAAATATATTACCTATATAACTTTTGCGACTAAGTTGTTTTTTTTAATATTAGTATTTCTTTTTATTAAAGAGCCTTCAGATTTCTTACTTGTGCCCATAATCAATGGTTTTGGATCAATTTTATCGGGAATACTGGCTTTTTATATAATTATTTATAGACACAAGGTGAAATTATTCATTCCTAAGTTGAGTGATTTCAAAAATGAGTTTAATAATTCTATTCCGATATTCGTATCCAATGTATCAATTCAGATATACGTTGCAACCAATAAAGTTATAGTAGGTGCCTTTTTAGGAATGTCATCTGTAGCTTATTATGATTTGGCGGAAAAAATTCTTGCTGTACTAAGAACGCCTCAACTTATATTGTCCCAAACAATCTTTCCAAAAATTAGTAAGGAGAAGAACATTATTTTTGTTAAGAAAATTTTTAAACTTTCTCTTTTGTTAAATGTATTGATTTTTTTTGGCGCGTTTATTTTTGCGGACTTCATTGTAGAATTATTAATGAAAAGCGATATTGTTATAGCTTCGAATGTTTTAAAAATTCTTTTAATTACCATTCCCATTGTGGGGATGAGCAATATTTTTGGGATACAGGTTTTAGTCCCATTTGGGCATACTACTACTTTTAGTAAAGCAATCTTATTGTCTGGTTTGTTTTATTTAATTCTTATGCTCTTTATTTATGTTGTTTTTAAATTCACGGTATATAACATTGCATGTGCAGCTGTGGCTACAGAACTTTTTGTAACAACATATATGTTTTACTTAAGTAAAAAATTAAAAATATGGTAAAAAAAATTGATTATTTAATTGTTGGTGCGGGGCTTTTTGGTTCAGTATTCGCACATGAAATGAAAAAAAAGGGTAAGACCTGTTTAATTCTTGATAAGAGAAATCATAGTGGGGGCAATGTTTTCTGTGAAAATCATGAAGGTATTAATGTACATAAATATGGTGCACATATTTTTCATACCAATGATAAAGGGATATGGGATTATGTAAATTCATTTGTAGAGTTTAATCGTTATACAAATTCGCCAATTGCTAATTATAAAGGAAAATTGTATAACCTACCCTTCAATATGAACACTTTCTATCAGTTATGGGGTGTTAAAACCCCTGAGGAGGCTAAAAATAAGATATCTGAACAGGTTAAAGACTTAAAAATAACCAAACCCCAAAACTTAGAAGAACAAGCTCTATCTCTAGTCGGAAAGGATATATATGAAAAACTTATCAAAGGCTATACGGAAAAGCAATGGGGTAGAAAAGCAACAGATTTACCCGCCTTCATTATAAAACGTTTGCCTGTAAGATTTACATTTGATAATAATTATTTTAATGACAAATATCAAGGTATACCAATTGGTGGATACAACATATTGATAGAGAAGTTACTAGAGGGTATTGAGGTTAGATTATCTACAGACTATTTTGCTGATAAGGATTATTGGGATTCTCTGGCCAAGAAAGTTGTTTTTACAGGAAAAATTGATGAGTTTTATAGATTTAAATATGGAAAATTGGAATATAGAAGTTTAGATTTTAAACACGAAGTACTAAATCAAGATAATTTTCAGGGAAATGCTGTTGTAAATTATACAGATAAGGATATCCCTTACACTAGAATAATAGAACACAAGCACTTTGAATTTGGGAACCAGCCAAAAACTATAATAACAAAAGAGTATCCTAGTGAATGGAAAGAAGGTTCCGAGCCATATTACCCTGTTAATGATGAAAAAAACTCAAGAACTTACCTAAAATATAAAAAATTAGCAGAAAAAGAGGATACAGTAATATTCGGTGGCCGTTTAGCTGAATATAAATATTATGATATGCATCAAGTAATAGCGTCTGCTTTATCTAAAACAAAAGAACTATGATAAATATTAATACAAACACTAAAGTTTTTGTTTATTGCCCTGGAGATTCCGTTACTGGAGGCGCGGAGTTACTGCACCAGATTGTTCATTATATGAATGAAAATAAATTTCAAGCATACTTAGTATATTTCAACTCAAAAAGGGATTTTTATGATAACGAAACTTTTGAAATTCCAGATGATTATTTAAAATATAATATTAATGTTGCTTCGAAAATTATTGATTCTGAAGATAATGTATCAATTATTTATGAAGGTATTTTTGATAAAGCATTCACGATTAAAAAATCAAAACTGGTTTTATGGTGGTTAAGTGTCGATAATTTTTATTACTGTTCGACAAATTTTTTAAGTCTTAAAGATTATTACAAATGGAAACCAACATTTTTATTTAATGTACTAGCAAAGCAAATTTATTATTTTTTAATTAGGCGTGATAAATTTAGTTTTTCCAAGAAATCACTAAAAGATTTAAAAGATTTAGGAGTTTTAAATTGCTATCAGTCTGAATATGCTCAAGATTTTTTAAAGCAAAAAGGATTTAAAAAAACCTTACCATTATCTGATTATATAAATCAAGACATTGTAAATAGTAATGATAATGGAGAGCTAAAAAAAGAAGATAGAATTCTATATAACCCAAAAAAGGGACTGGAATATACTAAAAGACTTTTACAATTAGCTCCAGAATTAAATTGGTTTCCTCTGGAGGGGATGAATAGGTTCCAGCTTATTGAAAAGTTAAGGACTAGTAAGGTTTATATTGATTTTGGGTATCACCCAGGTAAGGATAGATTACCCAGAGAGGCTGCAATTTGTGGATGTTCGATTATAACAAATAAAAGTGGGTCAGCAAAGTTTTATGAAGATGTTTCGATACCCACTCAATATAAATTTGAAAATGATACCGAACCGAAAATTGTAATAGAGAGAATAAAATATGTTTTGGAAAATTTTAAAGAAGTAGATTCAGATTTTGATTATTATAGAAATAAAATAAAAAAAGAGGAGTCTTTGTTTGTTGACCAAATAAAAACTATTTTTCAATATGTTGATTAAATTAGCAAAACACATTTCTTATTTTTTAAGTTTTCTATTTAATTATAGGTTGATTAGATGTTTTGTTTTTTTTAAAAACTTAATTTATAGTCAAGTTGTAAAACGTCAGTTTTTAACATGTGGAAATAATATCTATGTTGAATCGCCTATCTTTTTAATAGGCGGGAAATCAATAAAAATCGGTAAAGATTTTTATTGTTTTAAAAGATTACGAATTGAGGCCTATGAAAAGCATAATGGTCATTTGTTTTCTCCAGAAATTAATATAGGAGATAATGTTAGCATAAATTATGATTGCCATATTGGCTGTATCAATAAGATTACTATTGGTGACAATGTCCTTATAGCAAGTAGAGTTTTTATAACAGACCATTACCATGGTGAAAGTGACGACCTAAAAGAATTAATGGTGGCACCTAATAAACGAAAACTAGTTTCAAAAGGCCCTGTTGTAATTGAAAACAATGTTTGGATAGGTGAAGGAGTTGCTATAATGCCTAACGTAACAATAGGGGAAAATTCAATTATTGGTGCAAATGCCGTTGTAACCAAGAGCTTTCCGCCCAATTCTGTTATTGGTGGGGTTCCTGCAAAATTGATTAAAACAATATCTTAAGATGGATTCAAGTAAAATAGGATTTAGTATTGCAATACCAGCTTATAGCAGAGTTAATGAATTTGAGGAGCTATTGCTTTCAATTTATAATATGTCATTATTACCAAATGAGGTTGTAGTTTGTGAAGACGGATCAAATGAAAGATCTGCACTTAGAATGATTGCACAAAACTGGAAAAATAAATTCAGTGAAGTTAATTGTGATCTAATTTTCATTGAAAATGAAATTAATTTAGGATACGATGCAAACGTAAGAAAGCTAATAGAGGTTTCATCTTTTAAATGGGTGGTATTAATTGGAAATGATGATTTGTTTTTGAAAGATGGAATCAAAGTGCTAAAAGAGTTTACTGATAGAAATGAAAATATTTGTATGGTATCCCGCCCGTTTATCAGATTTAAAGATGATATAAATAAACCTATTGGTATATCTAGAATATCAACGTCGGAATATATATATTCTAATAAGAACAAAGACTCATCAAAAATGATTTTTAGATCATGTGGTTTTGTTGGAGGCTTGGTTATTAATAGAGATTTTGCATTACCTCTTTCTACATCAAAGTATGATGGATCATTATACTACCAAATTTATTTGGCATGTAATGCCTTCTGTAATTCAGGTATTGGATATTTAAGTTTGCCGACTGTCGGTGGTAGAACGGGTAATCCTCCACTTTTTGGTGTGGCATCCAAGGAGTCTTCAGTTCACATTCCTGGATCTTATTCTGCAAAAGGAAGGGCTAAAATGTGGAAATCTGTTTTGGAAATATCCCAAGATGTAGAAAATGAATATAATGTTGATCTTTTTACAGATTTAAAAAGAGAGTTAATGATTAAACAATCATTTCATGTTTTTGAAATGAGTGTTGGGGTCGATAGAAAAAAGTTAAATGAGTTAAAACGTGAGTTAAATGAGATAGGTCTATATAACCACGTGACTCCAAAGTTCTTTCATTTTATTAATTCGATTTTTGGTAGGAATGCCATATTTTTTTATCGTATAATTAGAAAAGTAGCACAGTAGGATTGTTGAAAGTAAAAATTAAATATTCCTTTTTTAAGATTGTTTTGGTTTTAGCTGTAATATTTAATATCGCACTACCGAAGGGAGGCTTTGATATATCAGGAATACCAATAACTTGGGGATATATTATATTGGGTATTATTATTATAATTTCACTTTTAAAAGGATTGGTGCTGACAAAAATCAGTATTTATAGAATTCAGTCATTTTTATTGTGTTTACCATTTATCATATATTTTATTATTTATTTATTATATGTTGATACCTATTCTTTGGGTAGTGGATATTTAATATCCGCTATTATTAGCTTTGTGTTTTTTCCAATTTTGTTTTTATTGTTTTTTGAGCCTTGGATAAATAGAATTTTAGATGATTTTGATTTTTTTCATAAGATTATTCTGCGTGCAATTTTATTTATTTCCGTATTTGGCTTTATATTGTTTTCGCATAAAATAATAACGGGAGTCGATTATGAGATTCCATACTTAACAATTAATAATAAAGATTCTGGTTTAATAAAATGGAAACATAATGCTAGATCCGATTCGATGTACAAGTTGTTTTCTACATATAATAATGGAAATATTTTCGGAGTTTGTATGTTATTTTTGTTGCCATTCACCAAAAATCATAAATGGCATAAAATTTTATTAAAGTTTGTAATGGTTCTTACTTTATCTCGTACAGTTTGGTTCGGTCTTATTGTTTATGAAATGATTTCATATAGAAAGCATATTTTGAAAATGGTTACTATTACATTGGTTGTGGCCTTGGCTTTTGTGTTAGTTTTAGTTTTTCTTTTAGGAAAAGACTTGGGTTATCTTTTTGACCCAACCTTAAATGGGAGGTTAGATGGTCATTTTTTTGAAAAAATACATTTGTTTTTTTATTATAAGGATTTTAACGGCATTGCAGAGATGACATATAAAAGTGTTTTAGAGCAAATGGGCCTTGTTGGAGTGATTTTATTTATGATTCAAGTATTTTCAGTGCTAATTGTTAGTTATGCAAATAAATTATTTCTATATCAGAATGAATATCAAAACCAACTTAAAGTAAGTATCCTTGTATATTTAATTGTTGCAGGAATAGATGGTGCTTACCTTTTAATACCTGTAAGTTTGTTTTTATGGTTTTTCAGTTCTTTGATACTCACTAAGAATACATCGATTGCTAAAAATGAATAGAAATAGCTTGTTTTTGTTGCCCCTGGCTATAGCAAGTCCAATTGAAAAATTAGGATATGTTTTTCTTATTTTATTTTTCATTACACAATTTGTTTTGTTTCTCTTAAAGAAAAACACATTTGAATTTGATATAACAATAATAAAACATCCAATAATAATTTTGTTTTTTTCAACAATGTTATTTGTGAAGCTAAGGAATCCTATTGGAAATTGGGATAGAGATTTGGCTTTACTATTTATGCCGATATTCTTTGGTTTTAGAAAATTTAATAAGGATGAAGTATATGTTATTCTCAAATGGTTTGTTTATTTTCTTGGTATAGGACTAATAGCTTCTATTCTTTATGAAATAACTTTAGAATTTTATTTTAATGATTTTTTAAATGAATGGAAATTGATTGAATATTACAAAAACAATAGATTTTTATTCCTAATTCATTCTGTTTCTGAAAGAATAGATTTTCATCATATTTATCTTTCTCTGTATTTATTTTTTGGTTTCATTATAGCTGTTTGGTTGCTAAATCAAGATATAATTAAAAACAGAAAAGAAAGGTTGTTGCTAGGGATTTTAATGATTTTATTTTTTAGTTTTTGTTTTTTATCAATTTCTAGAATGACAATTATTTGTTTTGTAATTTATTTTTTTGGAGTTTTTCTTTATAGTATAAAAACAACTTTTTTAAGAAACATCATCATAAAAACAGTATTACTTTTTTTAGGTGTTATTTTTTTTGTTTTTTCAAACAACTTTTCAGACAGGTTTAAAAAGATAAATGAGGATCCAAGGGGCAATCTTTTTCAAATATCTTACAATTTGGCTGATGAAGCATTAATTTTTGGCTATGGTTCAGAAACAGGATCTGAATTATTTATTAATGAACAAAAAAAAGCAGGACATACTGTTTTGTATAGTAATCCACATAATCAATATTTGGATTATTTACTTACTGGTGGTATTGTTATGCTTGTAGTTTTCTTAATTACGCTATTTTTAATTTTTAAACGGTTTATTAATAATAAATTATACATCGGTGCTATTTTGATCTTTTTCTTTATGTTGCAGTGCATGACTGAGGCTTTGATGGAACGTTATAGGGGGATTGTTTTATTTGCATTCTTCGTTAGTTTATTTTATGGGCCCAGAATTAAAAAGGAATTAATCATATCATGAATGCCAAGAAACTCTCTTATTTCAATAAACAAAAGAGTAAAATGGTATTAAATTTTTGAATTGATGCTTCAAAGTGTTTTATAACAAATATCTTTGTTCACCATAATTAGAATATGAAAAGAGTTGCTATAATTTTTGGAGGGTCTGGATACATCGGGATCCATCTTTTAAATGAATTGATAAGGCAGGATTTATTTGAAGAGTATGTTATTGCCGATTTAATGGAATTGAAGGGCGCTAATGTCGAATCTGGTATTGTGAAAAGTGCAGTAGTTGATGTTAGAAATACTATCAAACTTGAGATCGGCGACGTTGATGAGTGTAATAGTTGGATATTTAACTTTGCAGCAATTCACAGAGAGCCCGGACATGATTATAACGAATATTTTGATACAAATATCTCAGGGGCAGAAAATATTAATGATTTTGCAAAAAGATCAGGTATTAAAAATATTTTTTTTACAAGTAGTATTGCGCCATATGGGAAATCAATAAGTCAGAGAACAGAAAAGTCTCCGTTATATCCTGAGACTGCCTACGGAATTTCTAAGGCAATGGCAGAAAAAATACATCAAAAATGGCTTTGTGAGGATGAATCAAGGAGATTGATAATTGTTAGGCCTAGCGTTATTTATGGCCCCAAAGATCCTGGGAATGTGTATAGAATGATTAAGGCTTTACACAAAGGCATCTTTGTTTTACCAAATGGAGGAAAAGTAATTAAAGCTTATGGTTATATCTTTGGTTTGGTAGACAGCATAATATTTACTATGAATAAAAATGAAAGCCAAATTATTTACAACTATGCTGAAAATCCAGTTATCCCATTATATGAAATGGTAAATGTTGTAAAAAATGAACTAAAAATAACAAAACCAACAATAAAACTTCCTGTAAGTTTCTTGGCATTTGTTGCTGGCATTTTTCAAGTAGGATATAAAATAATTGGGAAAAAGAGTGATATTCATCCAGTTAGAGTTAGGAAGGCAAGTTTTCCAACAAATATAAAGCCTTTGTATTTAATAGAGAATGGATTTAATTTCAAGTATGGTTTTCAAAATTCATTAAAACATTGGAAAGAAGTTTCACCTGAAGATTTTAAATAATGAATGTTGCAATAATACACTATTGGTTCATAACGAGAAGAGGAGGAGAGAAAGTGGTCGAAACAATTTTAAGCCAGTTTCCCAATGCGGATGTATACACGTTATTTTATGATAAAGAACAATATGGAGACTATCTGAAAAATCATAAAGTATTTACCTCAATTTTAAACAAACCATTTTTAATAAAAAGATACCAGAAAATATTTCCTTTGTATCCAATAGGTGTAAAATCATTAAAATTAAGAAAAAAATACGATTTGATAATTTCTTCAGAATCGGGGCCTGCTAAAGGAATAAAAAAACCAAAAGATACTCCTCATATTTGTTATATCCATTCTCCAATGCGGTATTGTTGGGGCTTTACCAATGATTATCTAAAAACAGTTAACCCTTTATTAAGACCTTTTTTAAAGTTTTTTTTTGAAAGACTTAGAAAATGGGATGAAATAACCATTAACAATGTTGACTTATATATATCAAACTCATACAACGTAGCGGATAGAGTCAAAAACTTTTATAAAAGAGAATCTATAGTGATTTATCCTCCAATAAAGAATAGTCTATTTACTCAAAACACTTTTTCTCAATTCAAAAAAGAAATATATTTAAGTTTTGGAGCGATTACACCATATAAAAGAATAGATCTTTTAGTAGATACTTTCAATATAAATGGAAAGACATTAGTAATAATTGGTGATGGTTCAGAAAAGGATTCATTAAAAAAGAAATCCAAAAATAATATCAAATTTGTAGGGAATTTGACTTGGAGAGATATAGAATCCTATTTAGCCATATCAAAAGTACTTGTTTTCCCAGGAGAAGAAGACTTTGGAATGATTCCACTTGAAGTTATGGCTTACGGAATTCCGGTTGTGGCATATAAAAAAGGAGGTGCACTAGAGACAGTTGTTGAAAATATTGAAAATATAAAAGAATCATCAGGAATCTTTTTTCAAGAACAAACAATATCCTCATTGAATCTAGCAATTGATAAGTTTGAAGAAAATCAATTTTTATTTGATAAAGAATGGATTAAACGCCATTCAGAAAAATTCAAGGAGGATGTTTTTATTGAAAAATTTAATCATGCAGTTAAATCGTTTTTAAACGGAAATAAATGAAATATGGTTTTACCGTTTTGCTCAAAAACCTACACGTATGTGGAAAAGAGACACTGTAGGCAATGCTAAGTTTATTTTACATGTTTTAAAGGAAAGAATGTCCAAAGCATACCTCTTGTGATTTAATTATCCTGTTGCTAAAGACTTACGCTGGTTTTCTTTTATTTTCAGGATGTGATATAATTATTACCTTGTTTGTCCACAATTGAAAACAACACATTATATTTGAAAACTTTAATTATTTCAGTTTAGCCTAGGAAATAATTATGAATTCGTTAAGAAAACATGTTGTTTCAGAAAGAACTTAAATTAATGTCTAAAACCGTACTCATCACAGGAGCAGCAGGATTCCTTGGATCACATCTCTGCGACCGATTTATAAAAGAAGGCTTCAACGTCATTGGTATGGACAATTTCATCACTGGTGATCAGAAAAATATCCGACATCTTAAAGACAATCCAAATTTTGAATTTATAAATCACGATGTCACCGAGTTTATAAAAATTGAAGGTGATTTAGATTATATCCTTCACTTTGCATCTCCAGCAAGTCCGATAGATTACCTAAAAATTCCCATACAAACCCTAAAAGTTGGCTCTTTAGGTACGCATAATCTTTTAGGTTTGGCCAAGGCTAAAAACGCCAGAATTCTAATTGCTTCAACTTCGGAAGTGTATGGCGATCCGTTGGTGCATCCACAAACAGAAGATTATTACGGCAATGTCAACACCATTGGTCCACGTGGCGTTTATGATGAAGCGAAACGTTTCCAAGAGTCCATAACCATGGCCTACCACAGATTTCATGGCTTGGAAACACGGATTGTTCGTATCTTTAATACTTATGGGCCAAGAATGCGACTTAATGATGGTAGAGTTGTTCCCGCATTTATGGGTCAGGCACTTAGAGGTGAAGATTTAACTATCTTTGGTGACGGTTTGCAAACCCGCTCGTTTTGTTATGTAGATGATCAGGTGGAAGGCATTTATAGGTTGCTATTAAGTGATTACAGCTATCCTGTAAACATTGGCAATCCACATGAGGTAACTATTAAAAATTTTGCTGAGGAAATCATTAAGCTCACAGGAACTGAGCAGAAAATAGTGTACAAAGATTTGCCAATGAACGATCCGATGCAAAGACAACCAGACATCTCACTGGCAAAAAAATTATTAAATTGGGAGCCTAAGGTGGAGAGGGCGGAAGGGATGAAAATAACATTTGATTATTTTAAGAGCCTAACGCCTGATGAGTTGTATAAAAGTGAGCATAAAGACTTTTCTAAACATATAAAAAATTAGATTGGATTACAAGAGAGGACGATATTCGGGTTTTATCAAGCCACTATTTGCGCTTGTCGATTTGGTGTTGCTAAATGTCACGGTTACTTTTTTTGACACAAATATTACAAATACGTATATTTTTGGAATTTATATTTCTACGCTATGGATCATCATCTCTCTGAAAAATAAATTTTATGAAGTTCAGAGACATACTAGAGTTATTCAAATTATCCCGCTTTTAATTCGACAAATTGTTCTTTTTGGATTTCTTCTTTATGCTTTTATTGGTTTTTTCAAACAACCTGATATCAGTAGACTAGCTTTAGGTGGCTATTTTTTAACAGTTTCGATATTGATTTTTGGGTTTAAATTTTTTACATTTTATATCTTAAAAAAATACCGTGCTATTTTAAGTGGTAACACAAGGCGGGTAATTGTAATAGGAAAAAATAATAAAACGCGACAGTTAATTAATACGTTTAATACCAGATCAGATTTTGGATATCTTTTTAAAGCCCAATTTAGTGTTTCAGATCCTGATTTTTCTTTAGAAAAATGCTTTGAATACGTAATTAATAATGGTATTGACGAAATCTATTTTTCTGTTTCTGAATTGTCCAATAAACAAATTAATCAATTGGTTGATTTTGCAGACAATAATCTACGTGAGCTCAAGTTTATTCCTGATAACAAAGATATTTTTTCTCACAAATTAAAATACGAGTATTATGAGTATACTCCAATTTTATCCATAAGAAACATTCCTTTAAAAGAACCGATTAATAAGTTTTTAAAACGCTTATTTGATATGTTGTTTGCGTCCTGTATTATTGTTTTTATCCTATCATGGCTCACACCTTTAATTGCAATTCTAATCAAGATGGAGTCCAAAGGACCTGTGTTTTTCAAACAATCAAGAAATGGTTTTAATTACAAGGAGTTTCAGTGCTACAAGTTCAGATCCATGATGCCTAATAAGGATGCCAATCTGAATCAAGCTACTAAAGGCGATCTACGTATCACGAAAGTAGGAAGATGGTTAAGAAAAACGAGTATCGACGAATTACCTCAGTTTTTCAATGTGCTTTTTGGAGATATGTCTGTCGTTGGTCCAAGACCTCACATGGTGAGTCATACCAATGAGTACTCTAAGCGAGTTGATAAATTTATGGTAAGACATTTTGTGAAGCCTGGAATAACTGGATTGGCCCAAATAAGTGGCTATAGAGGCGAAATTGAATCAGACAAGGACATCATTGGCCGTGTCAAATTCGATATATTCTATATAGAAAATTGGTCTTTATTATTAGATATAAGAATTATTGTTAGAACTTTTACAAATGCTATTAAGGGAGAAGAAAAGGCTTATTAAAGTCGCTTTATTAAGGTGTCCAATTGTTTGTCAAAGTGAAAGTGACGTGTTGCTGACGCTTTGATGTTTTCTTTCAAACTTTCATTAAGACTTGATCTTTCTAAAGAAGCGAGTATAGTGTTCAAATCCGCATAGTCCCCAGCTTTTGCTATCCAACCCAATTGGTATTCTGAAATGATAGCTTCGCCTTCACCTCCGCCAAAATAGAGCATAGGAAGGCCTAATTTGGCATATTCAAATATTTTTGAGGGTACGGATCCATAAATTCGATTTAATAGCGGAATGATGCCTATATCGTATTTTAAAAGTGCTTTATGCAACTCAACTCTGGATAGTTCGCCGTGATAGATAATCGGCAACTCAGGATGTGTCTTAATGTATTCTTCAATTTGCAACTGTTCAGCACCGGCACCATAAATATGGAACTCGATAGGGTTATAGTTTAGTTCCTGGCATAATTTTAAAATACCCTGGGCAATTCCCAATAATCCTGCATAAACCATTTTAATCTTATTGTTTGGATTTTCAAAAGTTGAACAGGCTACTGGAGATTCAAAATCAGGATAGTTTCTATATAAAATCGTTTCTTTATTTGGGAAAATGGTTTTGATATGTGCTATGATTTCTTCGCTTTGACACATAATCAAATTGGCCTTCTTGTAATTTGAGCGTTCAATGCGCTCTAATATATCATAAGCAAAATTCTTTTTTAAAGCTCCCAATTCCAAACCGGCAATGGGCCACAAGTCACTAACATTAAGGATGAGGTTTCGTTTATTAGACCGCAAAAAAGTACAGCAGGTAAAGGCGACCAAAAGTGGCGGAGATTGTACAATCACAGTTTTTGGGATTTTATGGAATAGAAAATACCATATCAGGCTAAAACTGTAGGAGAGCATCGCGAATAATCGGAGGACTTTGTTTTTTGAGATGCTGGCATAAATCCATAATCGGTGGATGGTAATGCCTTTTTCTATAGAGGTTACGCTGAATTTCCCGCGATAGTCTTTAAAAATTTTTCCTGTCGGATAGTTGGGTAAGGGCGTAAGGACTGAAACTTTATAATTTCGTTTTTGCAAACCTTCTGCCAAATGAAAAATCCGGTTAGATGCTGCGCCGATCTCCGGAGGAAAATAACTTGTTATGATCAGAATGTCTTTCATGACAAATTGTAAATATCCACCAGATGATTGATAATACGTTTGGCTGCATGGCCATCCCATAATTCTGGAATGGTTCCTTCTTTCCAAGTTCCAGAAAGGAGATTTTCAAAAGCATCATCAATCTTGTCAGGATCGTTTCCTACCAATACATTTGTTCCAATGGTGCAGGTTTCTGGTCGTTCGGTGTTATGTCGCAAAGTGATACATGGCACATTCATAACCGTTGTTTCTTCTGTAATTCCGCCAGAATCGGTAAGGACGGCAAAAGCATGTTTAACAAGATAATTAAACTCTAAATACCCTAAAGGTTCCACATAATGCAGGTTCTCGAAATTGAGGTTTAAGCTTTCCAATAGTTTTTTGGTTCTTGGATGAACCGGAAAGATAATCGTATAATCTTGTCCTAAATGAGCCAACTGTGTTATTAACGCTTTGAGCTGCACTTCTTCATCGACATTACTTGGTCGGTGCAAGGTCATGACCATGTACTTTCTAGATTCCAATTGCAGCGTTTTCCATAATTCAGGTTGTTTGAGTCTGCTTTCATTTTTACGCAGAGTGTCAATCATGACATTCCCCACAAAATAAATTTGATTTTTTGAAACGCCGAGATTTTCTAGAGTTTGTGAAGCCAAAGTCGTGGTCGTAAAAAAGTAATCGGTTAAGCTATCAGTTACGATTCTATTAATTTCTTCTGGCATGGACATATCACCTGAACGAATGCCCGCTTCGACATGCGCCACTTTTACTCCCGCTTTTTTTGCAACTATGGTACACGCCATGGTTGAGGTCACATCGCCGACTACCATGACCAAATCGGTTGGATGATTGGCTAAAACCTTTTCAAAGCCGATCATAATGGCGCCAGTTTGTTCTGCTTGAGTACCGCTTTGTACATTCAAATTGACATCTGGAAATGGGATGTTTAATTCTTCGAAAAAAGTGTCACTCAAATTTTTATCATAATGTTGTCCGGTATGCACCAATTGGTAGGTCATGTCAATACCTTCTGATTGTTTTAGTTTTATAGCCTCAATAATCGGTGCTATTTTCATGAAATTTGGGCGCGCTCCTGCTACAATGGTAATGGTCATACTTTTTATAATAATGATGAAAATTGTTTTAATTTACCTGATTTTGAGCGTTTTAACTGGGATTGACGCTCAAAGATAATGCTTAGTCCTTTTTCGAGATACTTTTCCATTTCTTTAATGATAATTCCAATTTGTTTATCGGATAATTTCACAGTGCTGACATATATAATCTTGAAGGTTTGAGGATCGAGTTGCTCAATTATAAATTCCTTGACATTGCCATCATCTTCAACAATACTTTTGGTAATATAATAAAACGTGAGTCCAGCCGCCTTTTTTCCACTTGGCAATATGGCAATATCATTAGTCCGACCAATTAATTTTTGAAGCTGAGGTTTTTGAAGCGTACTTTCTTTGGATAGAATTCCAATATCACCAATATCATACCTTATAAACGGGTGTGCCTTGTTGTATAATGAAGTAATGATGACACGGCCTTCTTCGCCGTAAGGCAAGACCTGATTGTTTTCATCCACAATTTCAACAAAAAGAGTTTCGCTATTAACAATCCACTCATCCTTCGGGTTTTGAAAGGCAATCAAATCCAGTTCAGAAGCGCCATACTCATTGATCACGGGAATGCCAAATTGCTTTTCCATGAGGAGCTTATCGTTTTCAAACAACATCTCAGAAGTGACAACACAAGCTTTCAAGGTGGGACAGATGGTTTTTAAAATCAATTCCTTTTGCTCTAAAAACTTAGCAAATTGAACAATCGAGCTGGTATATCCATTGATATAATCAAAGTTTGTGCTTTTGAACTTTTTTAAATGGTTTTCAAACGCTGAATCACTCAAATCATAAACTGAAAACCGGAATCGCCCGCTGATTGCATCTTTAAAACGCTCTTTGTAATATCCTTTTTTATCCAAAGGAATTCCGTAAAACCGAGCCTGTCTGGAACTATTAAAATCGAGATCGAACCATCCAAATCGGTTTTGAATGATGCTCCAAGTTAGTGCATGACAAAACTTATCCTTAGAAAATACAAAAGGATCTCCAGAAGACCCGGAGGTTTTGTTCACATAGACATTCTTTGGTGAAAACCCTTCAGATAATCTATCAATCAGAGGTTGTTGTAAATCACTTTTTGTCATAATGGGAACAGCGTCCCATGTCAAGAACTTAGAGTTTTTGAAAATAGATTTGTAATAGGGATTATATTTTAGATGAAAATTGACAATCAGTTCTTTCTGATTTTCAACGTAATTATGGAACTCAACTTCATTAAGATTTTGAATAGAACTCAAAACAGTTTTTGCTTCCGTAATTGGAAATCCATTTAATTTCAACGAAAAGTCAAATAAATTCAAGTTGTGCCTCATTTATATCAAATGTAAAGTAAATTATTAAACGCCCATATAAAATCAATCGCGAACATTATAGATACAATCTGGTAGTTCTCCAATTAAAATTTATGCAAAGGCATAATAATTTTGACCTTCGAGATTCCATCAGAAAGCTTATCTGGCAGGTACGTTTTAGCTCTTTTCGGTTTAAGTCTTTGTTCTTGATTCTAGAAGCGTAGCGGTCTTGATTCTATTATTAATTTAATCGTCAAAAATATTATTGTTTTCATGGCATAAACTTTATTTTTGCAACAAACACAAAAACATGACCATTTTAATTCTCGGTTCCGGTGGAAGGGAACATACTTTCGCTTGGAAACTTGCCCAAAGTCCATTATGTAAAAAACTATTTGTGGCTCCAGGAAATTCTGGAACTGCAGGAATAGCTGAAAATATCGACCTTAAAGTCACTGATTTTAAAGCGATCAAGACGTTGGTTCTCGAAAAACAGATCCAAATGGTTGTTGTTGGTCCAGAAGATCCTTTGGTTCAGGGCATCCATGATTTTTTCCTAAATGATCCAGAACTGAAAAATGTATCGGTCATTGGACCTCAAAAAGCGGCAGCGCAATTGGAAGGCAGTAAAGAGTTTGCCAAGGAGTTTTTATTTCGCCATAATATCCCAACCGCAGCTTACCAAAGCTTTGATGCCACTTCCTTAGAAGCTGGATATGAGTTTTTGGAAACCTTAAAACCACCTTATGTTTTAAAAGCAGATGGATTGGCAGCCGGGAAAGGCGTTTTGATCATAAACGACATCAATGAGGCCAAAGCAGAACTTAAAAGCATGTTGGTGGATGCCAAATTTGGATCAGCCAGCAACAAAGTTGTTATTGAAGAGTTTTTAGATGGCATAGAACTCAGCTGTTTTGTACTAAGTGATGGAAAAAACTACCAAATTTTACCAACGGCCAAAGATTACAAACGTATTGGCGAAGATGATACAGGTTTAAATACCGGTGGAATGGGCGCTGTTTCGCCTGTGCCGTTTGCTACGGAATCCTTTTTAAATAAAATTGAAGAACGTGTGGTCAAACCAACCATTGCAGGACTTCAAAAAGATGGTTTAGATTATAAAGGATTTATTTTCATCGGACTGATTAAAGTTGGAGAGGATCCTAAAGTTATTGAATATAATGTGCGGATGGGAGACCCGGAAGCAGAAGTTGTGATCCCAAGACTTAAGAATGATCTTGTTGAGGTTTTTCAGGCTATTGCCAATCAGGAATTGGATAAAATCAAGATTGATATTGATGAACGTGCGGCAACTACAGTGATGTTGGTGTCTGGTGGCTATCCTGAAGACTATGAAAAAGGTAAAGAAATAACGGGATTGGAAAATCTAACGGATGTCATTCCGTTTCATGCAGGTGCCATTTTGAAAGATAATAAAGTCGTCACTTCTGGCGGACGCGTTATGGCGATCACATCATTTGGAAATACATACCAAGAGGCCATAAAAAAATCTTATCAAAATATAGAAAAACTACATTTTGATAAGATGTATTACCGTAAAGATATTGGTTTTGATTTATAAGAAAGAATGGGACGAGACGCTCTTGTCCTCTTCTTTGTTATCATCGTGTTTTTTCAACTCTAACATCCAATAAACAAAGCCTACCATGGCTATTATGATAAGTATCCATGAAACGATATTGGCAAGCCACCAATTTTCAAGTTCTAAAGCCATTAAAGCGTCAAAAGGCAAAAGTAAAACGTTAGTGAACAAATTGCCTATGCCATTAAAAAATTCAGTCATGATAATAAATATTATATTTACAAGTACAAAACTACGTTTTTTTTAATTGAAATGTTCAATAAATTAAATTCGAATTTTGTTTTCATGAAAGCTAAGCCTCAACAATGAACCCAGAACAGTGCTCTAAATGATTTCAAGTTTTTTTAGCAAAGCAAAACCCATACATCTTGTTGTGGTTAGTGTCTTACTTCTTGTGGTTTTTGTTATGACTAAAATGTCGACCATAGCAGAGGCTTTTTCTGTAGAGCTTTTTTTCAGAGAAGCTTTTCTTTTTGGCGTATGCTTGGCTTCACTTTTTGTCCTTGATTTTTTTGTGAGCAAAAACAATCTTACCAAAAAGAACAGTTATAAAATTTTGATGTTCGGTCTTTTTGTGGCCGTTTTACCGGAATCTTTACTGAATTCAAAATTGCTGATTGCCAATTTATTTATTTTATTGGCGTTAAGACGTATCATCAGTTTAAGGACTTCAAAAGACATCAAGAAAAAGCTTTTTGATGCCGCACTTTGGATCAGTTTGGCAACGTTATTGTTTTTCTGGGCCTCTTTATTTTTTATTTTGATTTTTCTGGCACTATTACTTCACTCCATAGTAGATATCAAAAATTGGATTATCCCAATCGTCGGAATAGTTTGTGTTGCGATAATTACCGCCTCTTATATGATTGTCATGGGGGTGGATTTTACGCCTTATTTACAGGGCTTTTTTGATGTTAGTTTTGATTTTACACCTTTAAATTCAAAACGTATTATCGTTGCTGCCACCATATTATTGTCTTATGGCACATGGGCTTCGTTTTATTTTATGAGAAATATAAAACATCAATTAAAAAGCTATAAGCCGTCTTTTATACTGGTCATTATATCGTCTTTAATTGGTTTGTTGATTATTTTGGTGTCGCCCTATAAAGATGGTAGCGAATTTATTTTCTTATTCGCGCCCTTGTCCATTATTATGTCTAATTACCTTGAAATTATCCCAGAAAAATGGTTTAAGGAAAGTTTAATTGTTATTTTGATATTGGTGTCCGTGATGAACTTAATGCTGTAGTTTTTCGCCAAATGCCAAATCGCCAGCATCACCAAGGCCTGGCATGATATAACCTTTCTCATCTAATTCCGGATCTACCGTGGCAATCCATAAATGCGTGTCCTTACCAAAATGTTTACTGATATAGTCAATACCAGGCTGAGCGCCGATAACGCACGCCAAATGCACATCTTTAGGGGTTCCAAAAGGTTTTAAAGCTTCAAAAGTAGCGACTAACGATTGTCCCGTAGCCAACATCGGATCGGCCAAAATAAGGGTTTTGTTTTCTAAGCTCGGGCAGGCCAAATATTCCACAACGATCTCAAAACTATCTGGGTTTTTTTGATGTTGGCGATACGCCGAAATAAAAGCATTCTGGGCATTGTCAAAATAGGTCAACAGTCCATTATGTAAAGGCACTCCAGCTCTTAAGATGGAACACAGTACAATATCATTGTCCATAACGTTCATTTCGCAAGTGCCTAAAGGCGTTTGAATTTGCGCTGCCTTATAATTTAAGACTTTGCTAATTTCATAGCTCAAAATCTCTCCGATACGTTCAATATTTCTGCGGAAGCGCATGCTGTCTTTTTGAATGTTGACATCTCTTAATTCGGAAACGAACGTGTTTAAAATGGAATTTTTTTCTGTTAAGTTGTGAATGTGCATAAGGCTTAAACTCTATTTTTGAATGGTAAAGTTAATTAATTAGAAGTATATTTACATTTTAAAAATCATCAGATTATGTTTACAGCAAAGGCCAATGAAATTTTTCAAGATGTCATCAATACGTACCATATAAAAAATACGGTTGACCAGTCTTTTACAAATATTTATGACGAAGATAAGCATCTTATAGAACATCTTTTATATAGAAAATGTTGGATCGATACCGTACAATGGCATTATGAAGATATTATCAGAGATCCAAATATTGATCCTGTTGCGGCTTTAAAATTGAAACGTCAAATTGATGCTTCCAACCAAGATCGAACGGATATGGTAGAATATATTGACAGTTATTTTTTGACAAAATATAGTGATGTTCAACCCAAATCGGACGCTACGATAAATACCGAAAGCCCTGCTTGGGCCATTGACAGATTATCAATTTTAGCGTTGAAAATCTACCATATGAATGAAGAAGTGGAGCGTCCTGATGCTTCTTCCTCACATAAACTCAATTGTACCACGAAGCTTAATGTGCTTTTGGAGCAGCGTAAAGATTTGAGCAAAGCCATTGACGATTTACTGGTTGATATTCAAAATGGCGATAAATACATGAAAGTGTATAAGCAAATGAAAATGTACAACGACGACGAGTTGAATCCTGTACTTCGTGAACGGAAATAGTGTAAGTATAACCTGTAAGGTTTTTAAAACCTGACAGGTTTGATTTTCAATAAGATGTCCAAACAACCAAAACACATCCTCGTCATTCGTCTGTCCGCTATGGGAGACGTGGCCATGACCATTCCCGTGTTAAGCGCATTCACAAAACAATATCCTGATGTTAAGTTAACCGTCTTAACACGAGAATTTTTTAAACCGTTTTTTCGTGATTTGGAAAATGTATCTGTGTTTTCAGCAGATTTAAAAGGACGACATAAAGGGTTTTTCGGGATTTTGGATCTTTCCAAAGAATTGCGGACTTTAGGCATTGATGCCGTTGCCGACTTGCACAACGTTTTACGCAGTACCATCCTAAAAATATTTTTGTTAGATCTTAAACCCATCCAAATTGATAAAGGAAGAGCTGAGAAAAAAGCCTTGGTCACAGGGAAAATTTTCGAGCAGCTCAAAACCACAATCCAACGTTATAAAGATGTTTTTGAAAAATTGGGTTTTCCGATTAAGGAATCAGAACCCGAGTTTCCTAAACGTTCTGAACTGAATTTTAAAACCTTAGAAATTGTTGGAAAGAATACTAAAAGCTGGATAGGAATAGCGCCATTTGCAGCCCATAAAAGCAAAATGTATCCTTTAGAGCTGATGGAAGAAGTTATCACAGAACTTTCAAAAAATCATACGATTTTATTGTTTGGAGGAAAAGCGGATGTCGATTATTTGAGTTCTCTGGAGAATGAAAATGTCATTAGTATTGCCGGAAAACTGAGTTTGGACGAAGAATTGGACGTTATCTCTAATTTGGAGGTCATGCTTTCCATGGATTCTGGAAACGCCCATATGGCAGCCATGATGGGAATAAAAGTCGTGACACTTTGGGGCGTGACGCATCCGTATGCTGGGTTTTATCCCTTTCATCAAGATGAAAGTTTTGCGCTTTTGGCAGATCGTACAAAATACCCTAAAATTCCGACCTCTGTTTATGGTAATAAATTCCCTGTAGGGTATGAAAACTGCATGCAAACCATTCTTCCAGAAGACGTTATCGAAAAAATGGAACAGGTCATAAAAAAACCCCACTAGAAAAGCAGGGTTAGATTTGATGCGTGTTTAATAGATAATCCTTATAATAAAAATTAAACCGTTTATAAAAATATTGGTTTCATTCTCTTGAACATTATTTTATAACAATTAATTAGCGATTATTCGATGAAACATTAATTTCTTAGGGTAAAACGCAATAAAATAGATTAATCTTAATTAAATCAATTAAATATCGTCATAATCAATACTCACATTTGGTGTAATTGGATGCGCTTGACAGGTTAAAATTAAGCCTTCGGCAACTTCGACATCGGTCAAAATACTGTTATTTCGCATTTTGACTTCGCCTTCGGTTACCCGTGCCAAGCAGCTACTGCAAATTCCGCCTTGACAAGAATAAGGCGCATCCAAATCTTTATCTAAAGCCGCCTCAAGGATGGTCTGTTTTTGCGACATTTCAAAGGTCGTGGTTTCATCATCCAAAACGATGGTAATTTTAGTTTGCCCATCAGGAATTGCAACAGTATCAGCTTCTGTTGGTTTTGCAGCCTTAAACAGTTCAAAGAAAACACGTTCTTTTGCAACTTCATGTTCTTCAAGTACATCTTTTACCGTATGGATCATGGCTTCTGGGCCACATAAATAAAAGGCGTCAATGGTCAAATCTTTATGTTTATTTTTTAAGATCAGATTGACGGTGCTCTTTTCAATACGTCCAAAAATAGAATCCTCTTCTTGCGCTTGGCTAAACACAAACTGAATGGATAAGCGGTCACTATATTGGTGTTGTAAATCCAGTAATTCCTGTATAAACATGGTGTCATCCGTTGTTTTATTCCCATAAACCAAAACCACGTTGCTTTGTACTTCTTCTTCCAAAGCACATTTAACAATACTTAAGATCGGAGTGATTCCACTTCCTGCTGCAAAAGCCGCAATATGCTTGGTTTTAAAATCATTGGGTTCAAAAACAAAATGTCCTCTCGGTGCAGCGACTTCTAGAGTATCGCCAACTTTGAGTTCATGATTAGCGAAAGCAGAAAATGTACCGTCTTGAACTTGTTTTACAGCAACTTTCAATTCACCACTTTTTGGGGAAGAACACAATGAATAATCGCGTCTGAGTTCTGTGCCGTTGAGTTCAGTTTTTAAAGTAATGTATTGGCCGGCTTTAAACGTGTAGGTTTCTTGTAAATGTTGAGGAATTTCAAAGCTAAGGGTTACGGCTTGAGATGTAAGCCGCTCAATACTTTTTATGACTAGGGTGTGAAAATTTGACATGTTTTAATTTTTGTTCAAAAGTAACGAATGCTTAGATTAAATGCCACTTCTCTAACAAAATAATAAGATAACAACTCGCATTTTCACTACAAAACATCTCTTAAAATTAAAGGCAAGAGAAATTTGTTTGTAACAAAAAGTGTATTATCATTACTAACGATTAAACTACAACCACGTCTCTATGTTCAAGTATTTTATTAGTCTCGAGTGGAAATCCTTTATTAGGTCAGCTTCTTTTAAGGCAAATTTGTTCCTGAAAATCATAATGGTTTTGGGCGCCCTTTGGATGATTGCTTCTTTTTCAATATTAGGTTTTGGCGCTTATTATATGATTGAAGAGGGACTCAACAAGGAACCTTTTGAAGTGGTCAATCAAGTGGTCATTTACTATATGATTTTTGACTTGGCATTTCGATATTTTCTTCAGAAAATGCCAGTGATGAACATCAAGCCCTTGATGTATTTGCCGATTAAAAGAAAAAACATTGTCAATTTTGCGATGGGTAAAACCATGATTTCCTTCTTCAATGTGCTGCATGCTTTTTTCTTTATTCCATTTTCAATCGTACTGGTGATTGAAGGTTTTCCAGTTTTACAAGTCATCGCTTGGTATCTCGCCATTTTGGGATGGGTTTTTTGTAACAACTTTATCAATATTTTCATCAATAATAAAGATGTTGTTTTTTATAGTGTCATAGGTCTAATTGTGGTGTTGATCGGCCTTCAATATTATGATGTTTTTGATATCACACAATATACCTATCCAATTTTTAACAGCTTTTATGTTATACCTTATTTGGCGCTAATTCCTGTTATTTTGGCGGTAGTTTTCTATAAAATGGCCTTTGACTATTTCAAAAAGAACCTGTATTTGGACGCTGGTTTATCCATTAAACATGAGATTGCTGAAACTGAAGATTACACCTGGTTGGACCGTTTTGGGGGCTTATCTACGTTTCTAAAGAACGACATTAAATTATTAAGACGTAACAAACGCTCAAAAATGACCTTAATCATGAGTGTTTTATTCATATTTTATGGTTTGCTGTTTTTTACCAATTCAGTGGATGCTTATCAAGGACCTTTCTGGAAAGTCTTTGCAGGGATTTTTGTTTCCGGCGGATTTTTATTCACTTTCGGTCAGTTCGTCCCAAGTTGGGACAGCGCTTATTATCCGTTGATGATGAGTCAAAATATTCGTTACAAGGATTATATCGCGTCTAAATGGTATTTAATGGTTATTGCTACTATCATTTCTACAATCCTTGCCACTTTTTATCTGTATTGGGGATGGCAAGCTTATGCTGCGGTTGTGGTGGGCGCCATTTATAATATTGGTGTGAACAGTCATGTCGTACTTTGGGGCGGTGCCTATATCAAAACACCAATTGATTTGACCACCAGCAAAAAAGCGTTCGGAGATAAACAGGCCTTTAATGTGAAAACCATGTTATTGACCATTCCTAAATTGTTATTGCCAATGGGGATTTATGCGATTGGGCATTATACACTTGGAGAAGGCTTTGGTTTTGCGCTCGTGGCCATTGCAGGACTAGCAGGATTTTTGTTCAAAAACAAAGTCTTTAATAGTATTGAGAAGGTCTATAAATCAGAAAAGTATAAAACATTAGCGGCTTACAAACAAAATAATTAATTATGATAACAGTATCCAATTTATCAAAAAAATATAACGCAGATCCCGTATTGAACATTGAAAACCTGGAGATTCCAAAAGGTCAAAGTTTTGGATTGGTGGGCAATAATGGCGCAGGAAAAACCACTTTTTTCAGTTTGTTATTGGATTTAATCCAGCCTACCACTGGATATATCAAAAGTAAAGAGATTAAAGTCAATGAAAGTGAAGACTGGAAACCGTATACTTCAGCCTTCATTGATGAAACCTTTTTAATTGGCTATTTGACGCCAGAGGAGTATTTCTATTTTATTGGCGAGTTGCGTGGTCAAAATAAGGCGGCTGTAAATGTCTTATTAGAACAATTTGAAGATTTTTTCCATGGCGAAATATTAAATCAAAAGAAATATCTACGTGATTTAAGTAAAGGGAACCAGAAGAAAGTCGGCATTGTTGCAGCACTCATTGGAAATCCAGAAGTCATCATTTTAGATGAACCTTTTGCCAATTTAGATCCTACTACTCAAATCCGTTTAAAACAAATCATCAAAGACCTCGCAGAAAAACAAGGCGTCACGGTTTTGGTCTCGAGTCATGATTTAATACACGTCACGGAAGTATGTGAGCGCATCGTTGTTTTGGAAAAAGGAATCGTGATCAAGGATTTGGCTACGAGCGCTGCCACCTTGAAAGAACTGGAGGCGCATTTTGCAGGTTCAGAAGTGGCATAATTATCATTTTATTCTCAAAATTACGTGCGATTTGTCATCCCGACGGAGGAGGAATCCCATAATTGGCTAGGCAGACCTTTCAGGTTTTTAAAACCTGAAAGCTCTTATTAGCTTTGTGGCTTAGCGTCTCTGCGAGCCAAAAAGCCATAATCGAAAAGTCCACTGCTTTTCCCCGAATAATTCAAAAAGATGCTTATTTTTACGCCATTACATACTTTTTGTAGCTATTCTTAGTTATCATATGAACCAAATACAACTCCTGTTGCGTAGCTTTTCTAAATCCATAATGTTCGTTTTTTTTGCGGCACTTATAGTCACGAGTTGCTCGCGAAAGAAGGATACGTTCATTAATAGAAACTTTCATGCTTTGGGCACGGAATACAACATTCTCTATAATGGAAACATTGCTTTAGAAAATGGAAGAGCAACTGTGGATGATGCGTTTACGGATAACTATTGGAAATTACTTCCTATTGAACGTATGGAGACCTTGGATGATTTTACGCTTCCTGGACAATCTAAAAACTCTGATTTTGAACGCGCTGAAGAAAAAGCAATCAAGGCGGTTCAAAAACATGGCATGAACATCAAAGGAAGGGAGTATAATCCTCAAATTGATGAAGCGTATCTGCTACTTGGTCAAGCGCGCTACTTCGATCAGCGCTTTATTCCTGCTTTGGAAGCCTTCAATTATATTCTGTACAAATATCCTGCAAGTGATAAAATCAATAAGGCAAAAATATGGCGTGAAAAAACGAATATTCGCCTGGAAAATAATGAGCTTGCTATAAAAAATTTAAAGCGATTATTTACTCAAGAGCGATTGAGCAATCAGGACATGGCTGATGCCACTGCCGCTTTGGCACAGGCTTATATCAATATTAAAGCTAAGGATAGTGCCTTGACGCAACTGGCAATTGCCGCTGCCTTCACTAAGAAAAACAACGAAAAAGCACGTTTTAATTATATAAGAGGTCAACTGTACAACGAGTTTGGTTATAAAGACAGTGCCAACATCGCGTTTGATAAAGTTATCGCTTTACACCGTAAAGTGCCACGCGCTTATTATATCAATGCGCATTTAGCCAAAGCGGCAAATTTTGATCTGGAAACAGGAGATGTGTTAGCCTTTGAAGAATACTTGACTGACTTGGAGAGAAACCGTGAAAATCGACCGTTTTTGGACAAGATTTATTACCGTATCGCTGAATTCAATAGAGCTTCCGATCGGGATTCTCTAGCCGTTGTTTATTATAAGAAATCATTACGAGCGTCCTCAAGCGATAAACAATTACGCGCCTTGGATTACATGACTTTGGGAGATATGAGTTTTGACAACTCTGAATATAAAATTGCTGGCGCTTATTATGACAGTACGATGACCAATTTGGTGGTGGACTCAAAACCTTTCAGAACCATCAAAAGAAAAAGAGAGAATTTGGAAGATGTGATTCACTATGAAGGTATCGCTCACGTGAACGATAGTATTCTGAATTTGGTGAATGCATCTGAAGCCGATAGACTGGCCATTTTTTCAGCTTATATCGATAGTTTAAAGGCAAAAGCCAAAGCTTTAAAGGAGCAAGAGGAAATTGCAGAGCGTAAAGCCAGTGCGGGTGTAGTTGCTGTTGATAATAATCAAAATGCTGCCGGAAACTTTTCACGTAGTGCAGGTATCACTCCCCCGGGAAACAGCGCTAAACAATCTTTTTATTTTTATAATCCCACGACGGTAGCCTATGGGAAAAGCGAATTTCGAAAAATTTGGGGAGACCGTTCGCTTAAAGATAATTGGAGACTATCGAGCACGCGAAGCAATGAGTTTGTAGTCCAAGACAATACGTTATCTGCTGATGTTTCAGAAGAGGAGCGCTACGATCCGGAGTTTTATGTTTCAAAAATCCCGACCGATCCAAAAGTCATTGACAGCATCATTAAGGATAGAAATCACGCCTATTATCAATTGGGAGTTATTTATAAAGAAAAGTTTAACGAATACGAACTTGCAAAAAAGAAGCTCCAAGCGGTATTGGATAACAATCCCGAAGAGCGATTAATAGTGCCTACCAAATACAATTTGTATGGCATTTATGTCCTGTTGGGTGAAACCAATGCGGCAGAACAGATGAAGCAGGATATCATCAAAAATAATCCAGACTCGAGATATGCCGCTATTCTTTTGAATCCAAAATCAGGAATCTCCAAGGATGAAAACAGTCCTGAAAGTGTTTATGAACGCACTTACACAAGCTATGAAGCTCAAAATTTTCAAGACGTTATCGATCAGAGTGAGAAGTACATTCTTGAATTTAACGGCGATCCAATTGTGCCTAAGTTCGAGTTTTTAAAAGCGGCTGCAAATGCGCGTTTATACGGTTTTGAGGCCTATAAAGAGACGATCAATTTTATCGCTTTAAATTATCCAAATTCTGAAGAAGGCAAACGCGCTCAGGACATCATGCAAAATGTCATTCCGGCATTATCTGCAAAAACTTTTAAGGACCATAATATGGGCTCAAAATTTAATGTGATCTATGAATTTGAAAATGCTACCAGTGAAGAGGTCGATGCGTTTTTAAATAAATTGAGGGATGAGGTTGTCAAAATTAGATACTATGATTTAAGTGTTTCTAAAGATATTTATGATAAAAACACCATCTTTGTGGTGGTGCATGGCTTAAAAAGTATTGAAGGCGCCATTGGGTTTGCCGATTTGCTTCAAGAGCGAAAAGTAAACATTACACGACCTTATATTGCGATTTCATCAACCAATTATGAAATTGTGCAACGACATAAAAACCTCAAAGACTACCTACAAACACAATAAACAACCAGAATTATGTTTTCAGAAAAACCAAAAAAAGGTAAATTAATTTCAGATGTCATTAATCAGCAAAATACCATTGCTAAAGGCACCACTATTACAGGAGATATCATTAGCGATGGCGACTTTAGAGTTGAAGGCACCATACTAGGCAATGTTAAAACCCCTGGTAAAGTGGTGCTTGGAAAAACGGGCATAATCAACGGAACACTTCATGCTGCCAATGCGGATATTGAAGGTAAATTCGCCGGAAAGCTAATTCTTACAGACACGCTTTCGTTAAAAGCTTCAGCTCATGTTGAAGGCGAAGTTGAAGTTGGTAAATTTGCCGTGGAACCAGGCGCTACTTTCAATGCGAGCTGTATGATGAAAGGTGCTCATAAAGGCACTGACATTAATGGTAGTTTAAAACCATCGCAAACCAATGGAACAGTCACCAAAAAAGGAGAATTCGCTTAATAGTTATGCCAAATATTCGTCAATAGCATTTCAAATGTTTGCTATTATAGGAATCGGCAGCTTTATTGGAGTTAAGATTGACGAATATTATGGCAACAAAAATAATTTGTGGACTATAATATTGTCTTTGTGTTCCACAATTCTTGCCGTTGTTTTTGTAATAAGACGTATTATTGCAAATTCAAAAGACGATAAATAAGGATCTTTATTAATTGAGAAAATATGCTCTCATTATCAAGCTTTTTTTACAGAGGCTGACATTATTCCGAAAGGAAATAAGTCTTTACTGACAAGAGGAGGTGGAAAGAGTATTAACAAAATAAATAAAATCCATTAAATTTTTCATTTTTAATGACTGCAGATTTCAAAAAAAGACAAATTAATTTTTTACTTCTTATCACGGTTCTAAGTTTAGTGGTGTATGGCATTCATAGTTATATACTTTCCTATTTCGGAACGGAATTGAAATTGTTTTTCCCCGTATGGCAGATTTATGTGTTTCATTTTGGCGTGACCACTTTATTATATACGGTCATAAACTATAGATTCTCAGTAGGTCAAACCGATATTTTCGTATTATTTATGGGGAGTACATTCTTGAAGATGTTTCTTTCCATTTTGTTTCTGTTACCTTTAATTCTATCCGACTTAGAGAAAAAACAACCCGATGTTTTTAACTTTTTTATCCCTTATTTTTTATACTTGAGTTTTGAGGTCTATGCAATAACTAGATTCCTTCAGAAATCATCTTGAAAACCATACCATTAATAATGGTAAAAAAGTATTTGACAATTGACATAATGTATGTACATTTGCACGGAATTTAGAGCAAGGTATTTTTAAGCTATTCATAATGACATTAAACACTTTAAGAGCCGTATTATTTTTAGTTTTTTCTGTTGCTATCTCCAATTTTGGATTTGCAACTCAAGATAACGATGACCAAGATAAGCCGTTCAATGCCAAAGAGATGATCATGCACCACGTCAAGGATGGGCATGAGTTTCATATTGTAGACTGGAATAACGAGCCCATTACAATTCCTCTTCCAATCATTCTTTTCACTGATAATGGATTAACAACTTTCATGTCCAGCGAATTTCAACATGACGATTCGGGATCGCAGATTGTTGAAAAAAACGGTGGGCGCTTCGTTAAATATCATGAAAAAATTTATCAACTGAACGCTGGTGTAGATGCTCTTGCTTTTAATGAAGAGCAACATCCTACAAACGCTTCATTGCCCTTGGACTTCTCCATTACTAAAAACGTCTTTATGATGTGGGTTTCGGTTCTGGTTCTATTATTGATATTTATTTCTTCAGCCCGTAAGTACAAAAAAACTAATAGCCTTGTTCCAAGTGGTATTGCTTCCTTTATGGAGCCGCTTATCATTTTTATCAGAGATGAGGTTGCCATTCCAATGATTGGTGAAGATAAATATAAAAAATACATGCCATTTTTATTGAGTGTGTTTTTCTTTATCTGGATCAATAATATTTTTGGATTGATTCCAATTTTAAACGGTGCCAACGTGAGTGGTAATATCGCATTTACCTTGTCGTTAGCCTTGTTCACATTCGTCATTACCCTTTTTAGTGGAAACAAAAATTACTGGAAACATATTTTCTGGATGCCTGGAGTTCCTGTGCCAATGAAAATATTTTTAATGCCTATTGAGATTATTGGAATGTTTGTAAAACCATTCTCTTTAACCATACGTTTGTTCGCAAATATCACGGCGGGACATATTATTATCTTATCGTTAATGTCCCTAGTGTTTATTTTCAAAAGTGAGTTTATTGCTCCCGTATCGGTAGGATTCTCATTATTCATCATGATCATAGAAATTGTAGTTGTTGCAATTCAAGCATATATATTTACCGTGTTGTCCGCCTTATATATTGGAACGGCAACCGCAGAAGACAATCATTAATTAATTTAATTTTTTATATTATGACTATTACAGGAATTGCAGCAATCGGAGCTGGTATCGCAGTAATTGGAGCTGGATTGGGAATTGGTAAAATCGGTGAGTCAGCTATGAACGCTATGGCTCGTCAACCGGAAATCCAAGGAAAACTTCAAACTTCAGCGCTTATCTTAGCAGCTTTCGTAGAGGCAGTAGCACTTTTTGGTGTTGTTGCGTCGTTAATCGTTTAATTAGGATTACAAAGTGCAGAGGTAACGGTTGGTTGCCTCTGTATTTTAAATTTAAATTATTAAAACTAAAACCTATTATAAATGGATTTAATTACACCAGGGTTAGGACTTGTTTTTTGGTCACTCATTACTTTTTTCATTCTTTTGGTCATCTTGAAAAAATTCGCATGGAAACCAATTTTGGGCGCAATTGATGAACGTGAAAACGGCATCAAAAATGCTTTAAAAGCAGCTGACAATGCGCGTAGGGAAATGGAAAACCTTAAGGCAGATAATGAGCGTATCCTTAATGAAGCACGTGCTGAGCGCGAAGCAATGTTAAAAGATGCACGGGAAATTAAAAATAAGATGGTGAGTGATGCTAAAGAAGAAGCGCAAGATCAAGCCTCCAAAATAATTGCCCAAGCTCAAGAAGCAATTGAAAATGAAAAAAGATCGGCCTTGGCTGAACTTAAAAATCATGTTGCGAACTTATCTATTGAAATTGCTGAAAAAGTAGTACGTCAAGAATTGGGTAGCAAGGACAAACAATTACAACTTGTAGAGTCTATGCTGAGTGAAGCAACTTTAAATTAAATTAATTAAGATCAAATTTAGATAGTGATGACATTAACCGTCTAAACATCTAACGTTAATATCTATAAAATGGCACAAACAAGAGCAGCAATACGATACTCAAAAGCAGTTTTAGACCTTGCTAAACACCAAAACTCGGCAGAGGTTGTAAATGTTGATATGAAGTCAATTGCCAATGCTGTGGCAGCAAGCACTGAATTAAAAGACATGCTTTTAAGTGCTGTAGTGCCTTCTACAATAAAAAAATCGGCTTTGTTGGCTGTTTTTACAGATTTAAACCAACTGAGCGTCAATTTGATTAATACCTTGATCCAAAACAAACGCATCAACATTTTGGGTGAAGTTGCACAAAAATATACTGAGTTATTTAATGAAAGTCAAGGTAGGCAAGTGGCAACCGTCACTACTGCAGTAGCCTTATCAGATGATCTTAAATCAAAAGTGTTGGCTAAAGTAAAAGAGTTGACCGGAAAAGATGCTGAAATAGTAAGCGTTGTTGATGAATCTATATTAGGTGGATTTATTTTACGAGTTGGCGATATTCAGTACGATGCAAGTATTTCGAATAAATTACAGAAGTTAAAAAGAGAATTTACATTAAACTAAAGAGTTGGATCCGGATGTCTAGCATCTATATTCTAACCTCTAATATCTAATAGAAAATGGCAGAAGTAAAACCAGCTGAAATTTCAGCAATCTTAAAGCAACAATTGTCAGGTTTTGAAGCTAGCGCTTCATTGGACGAAGTAGGGACAGTATTAACTGTTGGAGATGGTATTGCACGTGTTTACGGCTTATCAAACGTTCAATACGGTGAGTTAGTTGAATTTGCAGATGGTCTTGAAGGCATCGTTTTGAATCTTGAAGAAGATAACGTAGGTGTTGTATTGTTAGGCCCTTCTGTCGGAATCAGCGAAGGTTCAATCGTAAAACGTACCGAGCGTATTGCTTCCCTTAAAGTAGGTGAAGAGATCGTTGGACGTGTTGTAAATACTTTAGGAGAACCAATTGATGGCAAAGGTCCAATTGGTGGAACGCTTTATGAAATGCCATTGGAGCGTAAAGCACCAGGTGTTATCTACCGTCAACCAGTAACAGAACCGTTACAAACAGGTATCAAATCTATTGATGCGATGATTCCTGTAGGTAGAGGACAACGTGAGTTGGTTATTGGTGACCGTCAAACTGGTAAAACAGCAGTTTGTATCGATACCATTATCAATCAAAAAGAATTTTTTGATGCAGGTGAACCTGTATATTGTATATATGTAGCTGTTGGACAAAAAGCGTCAACGGTTGCTTTAATTGCAAAAACATTAGAAGAAAAAGGAGCAATGGCTTACACAACTATCGTTGCCGCCAACGCTTCTGACCCTGCTGCAATGCAAGTGTATGCGCCGTTTGCTGGTGCTGCAATTGGTGAGTATTTTAGAGATACTGGTCGTCCTGCATTAATTGTTTTTGATGACTTATCGAAACAGGCAGTAGCTTACCGTGAGATTTCATTATTGTTACGTCGTCCACCGGGACGTGAGGCGTATCCTGGTGACGTTTTCTACCTTCACTCAAGATTATTGGAGCGTTCTGCAAAAATCATCAATAACGATGCGATTGCTAGAGAAATGAACGATTTACCAGACGTTTTGAAACCAATCGTAAAAGGTGGTGGATCATTAACCGCATTGCCAATTATCGAAACACAAGCAGGTGACGTATCCGCCTATATCCCAACCAACGTAATTTCGATTACTGACGGACAGATTTTCTTGGATGGTGACTTGTTTAACTCTGGTGTTCGTCCAGCAATTAACGTTGGTATTTCGGTATCTCGTGTAGGTGGTAACGCACAGATTAAATCGATGAAAAAAGTAGCTGGAACCTTAAAATTAGACCAAGCACAATACCGTGAGCTAGAAGCTTTCGCGAAGTTTGGTTCTGACTTGGATGCCGTTACTTTAAACATCATCAACAAAGGAAAACGTAACGTTGAGATCTTGAAACAAGCTCAAAACGATCCATTTACGGTTGAAGATCAAGTTGCTATTATTTATGCAGGATCTAAAAACTTGTTGAGAGATGTTCCTGTTGAGAAAGTAAAGGAATTTGAACGTGATTATCTAGAATTCTTAAGAGCTAAGCACAGCGATACCCTTGCAGCATTAAAAGCAGGTAAATTAACTGATGAGATTACAGATACATTGGAAGCAGTAGCTAAAGATATGTCTGCGAAGTATAGAAAATAAAAATATAGTTAAGAGTTCAGAGTTATAAGTTCAGAGTGACAACATTCTTAAAACTCATAACATTGAACTCGAAACTTATAGTTACATAGATTGTCATTAGATAACAGTCCAATTCGAATTAAAAGTTTTCAATTTGCATGTGAGATTGTACATTTTAGTGATATTTTAAAAAAGAATAAGGACTTTGAGTTAGCATCTCAAATTTTAAAGAGTGGAACAAGTATTGGAGCGAATACAAGGGAAGCACAAAGAGGGGTAAGCACAAAGGACTTTAAAAATAAATTTGGAATTGCCCTTAAAGAGGCTGACGAGACCAAATATTGGTTAAAAATTCTTGAAGCAACAGGAAGAGACGTACCAAAGGACCTTAAGGATAAGTGTGAAGAGCTAATTAGAATTTTAGTTGCAATCATTAAAAACTCATAACTCTGCACTCATAACTCATAACTTGAAAAATGGCAAACTTAAAAGAAATACGTAACAGAATTACATCGGTGTCTTCAACGATGCAGATTACCAGTGCCATGAAAATGGTATCTGCTGCAAAGTTAAAGAGGGCTCAAGATGCTATTACTGCAATGCGTCCGTATGCTGATAAATTAACGGATTTATTACAAAGCTTGAGCGCAACTTTAGATGCAGATGCTGGAAGTAAATTTGCAGACCAACGCGTTGTAAATAAAGTTTTGTTGGTATCCATCACTTCCAACAGAGGTTTGGCAGGAGCATTCAACTCTAATATTATCAAAGAGACGAATCGGTTGATAAAAGAAGAATATGCTGGTAAGGAAGTCTCTATTTTAGCAATAGGAAAAAAGTCGAATGACGCTTTTAATAAAAGCAACAGAGTGATTGCCAACAGAAGTGAAATTTATGATGATTTGACTTTTGATAATGTAGCGGAGATAGCTCAGTTCTTAATGGATAGTTTTACACAAAATCAATCAGATAAAATTGTTTTGGTGTATAACAAATTTAAGAATGCTGCCACTCAAGAAATCATGACCGAACAATTTTTACCAATTGTTCCGATGGAAAAAGATGAAGATATTCAATTGGACTACATCTTTGAACCCTCAAAAATTGAAATCGTTGAGCAGTTGATTCCAAAGTCTTTGAAAACACAGCTGTATAAGGCCATTAGAGACTCCTTTGCGTCTGAACATGGTGCACGTATGACTGCGATGCATAAAGCAACAGACAACGCAACAGAATTGAGAGACGAATTGAAATTAACTTATAACAAAGCACGTCAAGCCTCTATTACTAACGAAATCCTAGAGATTGTTGGTGGAGCAGAAGCGCTTAATAATTAAATATAAAAAGTATTTAACTGGAGATTTTTGAAGGTTCTATATCAAAAAACCAAACCCAACTTTAACGAGTTGGGTTTTTTTGTGTAACATTTTTACGGTTTTGTATCTAAAGGGAAAGAATCATTAAAAATATACATTATGAACATTATTAGATGCATTGTTTGGATCACTATTAGCGTGATCAGTTTGTCATTATCCGCTCAAAATAAGGCTTTTGAGGTCAAGGTTTCGGGAAAAGGTGAACCTCTATTGTTTTTTCCTGGTTTTACATGTCCCGGCGAAGTTTGGGACGATCTCGTTTTGGAATTATCTAAAACGAATGAATGTCATGTCTTTACTTTTGCTGGTTTTGGAAATGTTCCGCCAATTGAGAAACCGTGGTTGCCAAAAATAAAAGAAGAAATCTCCCAATACATTACAAAGAAGACTTTACAAAAGGCGACGATTGTGGGTCACAGTTTAGGTGGCGCTTTGGGATTATGGTTGGCTTCTGAATCGACTTTCGATTTCAATAAAATCATTGTGGTGGATGCGTTGGCTTCAACAGGTGCCTTAATGATGCCTGATTTCAATAGTGAAGCCATCGTTTATGATAATCCTTTTAATCAAACACTTTTGGACATGGACGCTAAAAGCTTTGAACTCATGGCGGACCAAATGGTCCTTGGAATGGCCTTAAATAAGGAGAAGCATGAATTGCTTAAATCATGGATCTTAAACACTGATCGTGAAACCTATGTTTACGGATACACCGATTTACTTAAATTAGACTTACGTAAAGTGCTCGCTCAAATCAAAGTTCCAGTGACAATTTTGGCTGCCACTCAACCATACGGCAAGGAAAACGTAAAAAAGACTTATGAAGATCAATATAAAAACCTTGACAAGTACTCTATCAAATTCGCCGATGAATCGGCACATTTTATCATGTTTGATCAACCAGAATGGCTATTAGCCAACATCATCGAAGAACTTAAATAAAAAATGAAGCTACAAGTGTCAAAGTTTGAAGAGATTTATAATGCAAATTATTCCGTTGTATTTCGGATTTGCCAAGGTTACACCAATGGTGATGAGGCATTATCAAAAGATTTGGCACAGGAAGTTTTTATAAAGGTTTGGGAAAACTTAGCATCTTTTAGGAACGAATCGAGCATTTCAACATGGATCTATAGAATTACAGTCAATTGTTGTTTGCTTGAACTTCGTAATAAGAAATCAGTTGCCATTGAACCTCATTTAAGCCATTTGGAACACACCGAAACTAATTTTACAGATCATCGCGAAGTTCAGTTAAAACAAATGCATCAATGCATCAGTAAATTGAAAACGGAAAACAAAAGTATCATCTTACTCGAACTGGAAGGGTTGCCTCAAAAAGAGATTGCCGATATCATGGGATTAAGCCATGAAACCATTAGAGTAAGAATCCACAGAATAAAAAATGAATTGATTAAATGTGTTAAATTATGAAAACATTCGACGATTTGAAATCACAATGGCAAGAGCAAGCCCTTCCAGAAACCCCAAAAGATGGCTCTAAGTTAGTTTTAAAGAAGATTGATTTTCTTCAGAGTAAACACCGCATCACCAATCGTGTTCTTTTAACCACAGTATTGGTTTTGATAGGCTTTTTCTTTTATATCAATGCCTATAAGTACATGGTGGTAACCGTGGGCTTATTATTAATGATTGGCACTCTTTTAATCAGAGTGTCTATTGAATATTTTAGTATTCGAAATCTTAAGAAGCTCAATGTCACAAAAGATGCTATAGCTTTTAAAGCGGATATGATTGCGTATTATAAAGCCCGTCTCAAAACGCATTATATCGCAACGCCCATCATTATCTTCTTTTACGCGGTTGGTTTCTACTTATTGCTACCTTCGTTTAAACAAAGCCTCTCCAAAGGCTTTTACACCTATGTTTGGGTGTCGGCAATAGTACTATTGTTTATAATAGGGTTTTTCATTGGGAGGGAAATAAAAAAAGAATTGGGCATCTTAAAAAAGATAACCTAATTGAAAGCTTGAGGTCGCACTTAAGAATGTTTTCCCTGTCTTTCAAATCGTGAGAAGGGAACTTTTTTAAAATTAAAAGAATTATTGAAATGGAAGCCTATAACCATCTGAAGTATCAAAGTAAATGACCGTATGGCATCACTTGTAATTAGGATTTTAAAACAGTAATTTTGCGACTCAATTTTTGAAGCTTGGGTACGATAAAAACCTTTTTTAAGGACACAATAATTTATGGTTTGGCGACCGTTTTGCCCAGACTCATGAATTTTATTTTAGTGCCACTTCACACTGGGAAATTAGTAACCTCAAGTTATTCTGATAACACCGAGTTTTATGTCTATGCGGCATTTTTTAACGTGCTGCTTACGTACGGAATGGAAACCGCTTTTTTTAGGTTTTTTAATCTGAGTAAAGAAAAAGATAAAGTGTTTTCGACCACCCTGATCAGTCTTACGGTGTCAACGTTAGTGTTTTTAGGACTGGTTCTGATGTTTAATGAGCAATTGGCTATTCTGGTCAATTTGAAGCAAACCTATTTTAACCTATTGATCGGAGTGTTGGTATTGGATGCTCTGGTGGTAGCGCCTTTCGCCTATTTAAGAGCGACGGGCCGACCGATAAAGTTTACCGCCATTAAACTGTCAAATATTGTAGTTTATGTAATTCTGAATTACTTTTTTTTATGGGCCATTCCCGAATTTGGTATTGAATTTCCGGGATACAACCCGAATGATCTCGTGCAATATATTTTTATTGCAAACCTTTTAGCAAGCATTACCACCTTGTTACTATTATCGCCCTATTTCTTTAAGACAAAGCTCCAATTCAGTGTGGACATTTTTAAAGAAATGCTAAAATATGGATGGCCAATTATGGTAGCAGGTTTGGCCTATGTGATCAACGAGAATTTCGATAAATGGTTGTTGCCAGAAATGTTAGGGAAATCGATTAATGGCGCTTATAGTGGGTGTTACAAAATTGCGGTTTTTATGACTATTTTTATTCAAGCATTTCGACTTGGTGCAGAACCTTTCTTTTTTAATCATGCGAAAGAATTAAATGCTAAAGAAACCTATGCGAGAATCATGAAATATTTTGTGATTTGTGGGAGTTTAATGTTTGTTTTTACCGTTGCCTATATCAACATTTTTAAAGAGCTCATTGTAAGAGATCCATCTTATTGGATTGCGATTGATATCATCCCAATAGTACTTTTAGCAAACCTTTTTTTAGGCATCTATTTTAATTTGGGTATTTGGTATAAGCTCACCGACAAAACGCGATATGGAATGTATATTTCAATAGTTGGAGCTGTGATAACCATTGCTTTTAATTACATCATGATCCCCAAAATAGGCTTCATGGCATCTGCATGGGCGACATTAATTGCTTATGGAGCCATGATGCTGATGTCTTATCAAATGGGTAGAAAATATTATCCAGTGCCTTATGATATAAATCGGATTGGTAGCTATCTTGGTTTGGCAACGTTAATTTCTGCACTCTCTTATTACGGGTTTAATGAAAATTACTATGTGAGTACTCTATTAGTTTTAGTATTTTTAGGGATAGTTTTCCTACTTGAAAAGAATGAAATCAAACAATTAACTAGAAAATAGCCAAAACCTCTCAGCCCCGACGCATCGGTTTCAAAACCTGAAAGGATTTTATTAAGATCTATAAAATAAAAATTAAATCACACGAATCCCTCGAACTGTATATACAATCATTCGTGAATTCGTGGCAAAAAAATAATTATGACAATCAAAATCATCAACACATCGAATCACGACTTACCGAACTATGAAACCATAGCTTCGGCAGGAATGGATTTACGGGCTAACTTATCTGAATCAAGAATCTTAAAGCCTTTAGAGCGCAGCATTGTAGGGACAGGTTTATTTATTGAACTTCCTATCGGATATGAAGCACAGGTAAGACCACGCAGCGGACTTGCAGCCAAAAAAGGAATTACCGTTTTGAATGCTCCAGGAACCATTGATGCCGATTATCGCGGTGAAATTGGCGTCATCTTGGTCAATTTGTCCAATGAAGATTTCGAAGTCGTCAACGGCGAACGCATCGCACAATTGATCATTGCCAAACACGAACGCGCGGAATGGCTTTCGGTAGAAAACCTTTCTGACACAGTGCGTGGTGAAGGCGGATTTGGGAGTACTGGGAATAAGTAATTCCACCCAATCCTCCCAAAGGAAGGGAGCAATAATAGAAATATAGGAAAGTAATTGCTCATTTTTAAGGAGAAAATGGAGTGAAATATTTATAATAAAAAGATTTCCGCCTTCGCGGAAATGAAAATAAAGATTTTCAATGAAAATAATCGTACCAATGGCAGGACGTGGTTCACGTTTGCGCCCACACACCTTAACAGTTCCAAAACCACTGATTCCAGTGGCAGGACAACCTATTGTGCATCGTTTGGTTAAAGATATCGCCAAGGTATTAGCTCAGCCTATCGAAGAAATCGCTTTTATTTTGGGCGATCCAGCATTCTTTGGAGATGATGTGGTTGAGAGTTTGAAGGATTTGGCTACAGGATTAGGCGCCAAAGCTTCTATCTACCGTCAAGATCGACCTTTGGGTACGGGTCATGCCATTATGTGTGCGAAAGACTCACTTTCAGGACCGGCGGTAATTGCGTATGCCGACACCCTGATTAGAGCTGATTTTAATCTCGATCCGAGCGCAGATGCCGTGATTTGGGTGAAACAAGTAGACCATCCAGAAGCTTATGGCGTGGTTAAATTAAACGACAAAAAAGAAATCGTCGAGCTGGTAGAAAAGCCAAAGGATTTTGTGAGCGATTTGGCTGTTATCGGGATATACTACTTCAAGGATGTGAGCGTTCTTAAACAGGAGTTACAACATGTATTGGATAACAACATCATTCATGGTGGCGAATATCAAATCAATGATGGTATTAAAGGCATGATGGCCAAAGGCAAAATCTTTAAAACAGGCGAAGTCGAAGAGTGGATGGATTGCGGAAATAAAGCGGTTACTGTGGAAACCAACACTAGAATGTTAGGGTTTTTGCAAGCCGATGGCGAAGAACAAATGATTGCGACTTCAGTGACTTTTGATAATTCAAGGATTATTGAACCGTGTTTTATTGGCGAAAATGTCGTCCTTAAAAATGCGACCATAGGCCCAAATGTATCTATTGGTAACCATTGCACGATTTCAGATTCAACCATTAAAAACAGTTTGATCCAAACACACAGCACCATAAAAAATGCTGATTTAGATGATGCCATGATTGGGAATCATGTGGAGTATGATGGCAATTTTAAGACGGTTAGTATTGGGGATTATTCTGTTTTAAGCTAAAACTCCTGCGAAGGCAGGAGTCTCAGGTTGAAAAGCCAATTCGTCGAATTAGCCAGAAACTTTTAGCTCCAAAGAAGTTAATTAGGTCAAATAAAATTCAATTTTAAAATTAAGTTCAATCAACCCAAATCAATCCATCAAAAAACATTAGTGCATCCTTGTCAAAAAAATGAAACATAAATTCCACATATTAATCCTTATTTTAGGAATGTTATACATTCCGCAAACCACTTATGCCCAAGTTGATTTCAACCAAAAACCAACAGACGACCTAGGGAATGTTGAAGACCAGTTCCAAGAACACTTTTTTGAAGCTTTAAAGCAACAAGGCATTGAAAATTACCAACGTGCCATTGATGAACTTTTAAAATGCAAAAAACTGGATGACAAACCAGTAATATATTTTGAATTGGGCAAGAATTATAACAAGCTCAAAAATTTTGGCGCGGCCGAGGAAGCTCTAAAGAAAGCCGTTTCCAAAGAACCTGATAACGAATGGTTTTTGGATGAGCTTTATGAAGTCTATAATCAACAAGGCGATACCAAAAAAGCAATAAAAACTGTCCAGCAATTAGTCAAGTACCATCCCGATTACAGACAGGATTTGGCATCTTTATACATCAAAAGCAAAGATTATAAGAGTGCTTTAAAGTTGTTGGATGAACTTGACAAAGAGTTTGGAATTAGTGCGGACCGAGATTATTTGAGAAATCAAGTGTACAATATTACGGGGCGTGATGAAGATCGCATTGAAAACTTAGTGGAACGTCTCAATAAAAATCCTGAAAACGAAACTAATTATCTGACGCTTATATACAGATACAGCGAAACCGGTGAAACCGAAAAGGCATTTGAAATTGCTCAAAAATTATTGAAGGTGCAGCCAGACTCTAAATTGGTGCATTTGGCATTGTACAAGTTCTATTTAAATAAAAATGAAACTGAGAATGCTATTGCTTCAATGAAAACAGCTTTGTTGGCTCCAGAGATCAATGTAGATGCCAAAACCAAAGTGCTCAATGACTTTATCATTTTTGTTTCCAAACATCCAGAATATGAAAAGGACCTTATCGATATCACAGCGATGGTAGATGGGAATAAAAGCTTTCAAACCTTGGTTGAATTGGCACAATATTATCTAAAGGTTGAAGACAAAGAAAAGGCCTTAATGTATTTTGAAGAGTCTTTAAAATTAGAGCCGAACAACTTTGCAGTTATTAAAGATGTGCTTTTGCTTCAAATCGATTTAAATCAGGATGAAAAAGCGATTGCAAAAAGCCAGCAAGCCTTGGACTTATTTCCGGCACAACCTATTTTATATCTGATAAAAGGCGTAGCCCATAATAAGTTAAAACAGGGAAAAAAGGCGATTGAAAGTTTAGAAACAGGCTTGGATTATATTATTGATGACCCAAAAATGCAAGCCGATTTTTATGTCCAACTCAGTGTTGCCTATAAGCTCACTAATAATAATTCAAAATCAGAAACGTTTGCAAAAAAGGCAGCTGCTTTAACAAAACAAAATTAATGAGACTTTATAAACTAAGTGTATTACTACTTGTATTGAGTTTGAGCGTGGGCTGTAGATCTACCAAAACTTTAACTTCCGGTGCGGAAATTGACAAGAGCATGACCGCAAAACAGATTATCAGAGAAAATAGCAAACAAGATGTGCGCTTTAAAACCTTGCAAGCCAAAGTGCGTGTAGATTATACGGAGGGAAATTCCAGCAATGGTGCTACCGTAAATTTAAGAATTGAAAAGGATAAAGTCATTTGGATGAGTGCGCCATTGGGATTAGCACGTTTGATGATTACGCAGGACAGTGTTCGGTTTTATGAAAAGCTCAACAATCAGTATTTTGATGGCGATTTTTCATTGTTGACAAAAATTTTAGGCACTGATATTAACTTTGAAAAAATACAGAATATCCTTCTCGCAGAACCTATTTTTAATTTAAAAGATGACACTTATGTCATGGTTCCCAATGAAGAATCCTATGTATTGCAACCTAAGGATCAACGTGCTTTATTTGAATTGTTCTTTTTGATCAATCCCGGGTTTTTCAAATTGGATTCCCAACAGTTGTTTCAACCTTCAGAAAAACGAATGCTTCAGATAGATTACAAGAAATATCAAGAGGTAAGCAAGCAAATTTTTCCTGAAAACATTCGTATTATTGCATTGGAAAAAAATAATGAAATCATTATTGACCTCGATTTTAAAGCGATAACTTTAAATGGTGAGGTTCGTTTTCCATTTAGCATTCCGTCCGGATATAAAGAAATTGAACTTGAATAATGCGCTACCAACCTAATATATTCCGATTGATCTTACTTTTTAGCTTGTGCACCTTCGCTTTGAATGCACAAAGCAAGAAGCAGCAGGAGTTGGAGGCCAGGCGTCAATCCATACTCTCCGAAATCCGGCAAATCAACAACCTGATTGCTTCTAAAAAACAAGAGGAAAAGACCATAATCTCTACGGTTGAAGATTTGAACTATAAGGTTAATGTGCGTAAAAATCTCATCAAAGTCACGAATGACCAAGCTAATTTATTAACAAGGGAAATCAATACCAACCAAAAACAGATTAGCACTCTGCGCGATCAATTGAAATATTTAAAGGAAGATTACGCTGCTATGGTGGTCAAATCCTATAAAAGCAAATCAGAACAAAGTCGTGTCATGTTTTTGCTCTCGTCTGAGAATTTTAAACAGGCTTACAAGCGACTTCAGTACATTCGGCAATATACAGACTACCAAAAGGAGCAAGGCGAGGAAATCACTCGTAAAACAGAACAGCTTCAGCAATTGAATACCACTTTGCTCCAACAGAAGAAGGACAAGGACAAATTGTTGGAAGAAAACCGAGTGGCAAAGCAAAAGTTGGAAGACGATGTCAAAGAGCATGAAAAACTTGTGGCTTCAGTAAGAAAAAACATGACTGCTTATGCATCTCAGGTAAAATCCAAACAACAGGAAGCTGATCGTATTGACCGCGAAATCGAAAAATTGATTAGAGAAGCCATTGCGGCATCTAATAAAAAAGCAGGGAAATCTGAAACCACTTCTAAAGGATTTGCGTTGACGCCAGAAGCCAGAGCATTGGAAGCGAGTTTTGAGGCTAATAAAGGCAAATTGCCTTGGCCGGTACGCACGGGAGTGATCAAGGTAAGGTACGGCAAGCAACGCTCGTCTATTGATAATACTATTGAAATCAACAGTAGTGGTATTCGTATTGCAACCGATAAAAATGCGAAAGCAAGAGCCGTATTTAATGGCGAAGTGTTGGCTGTTCAAGGTACAAAAACCGGAAATCCTTGGGTTTTGATTCAGCATGGTAACTACATTACCGTGTACAAAAATCTTTCAAAAGTGTATGTCGTCAAGGGCGATAAGGTAACTACCAATCAAGATATCGGCGAGGTTTTTACCGACCAAACTACTGGAGAAAGCATGTTGTGGTTCTCTGTTTATAGAGACTCCAAGTTTCAAGATCCGTCCATTTGGATTGTGAGATAAATTTGTAGGAACAAATCTTTTGTGTTGCGTGACTTCATTTTATGCCATTGTTGGTGTTTTCCACCAACAATCCACATGACTTAATTTTCTTAATGCCTTCATGGTTTAAAAAAAATATAACCATTAAGAAAGAGATTAAGGAATTAAGGGCATTAAGAGTCTAGTTAATAATATAATGGCTAATACTTACCATTATTGGTGTTTTCCACCAACCATTCTTCTTAACAAAGCCTTACATTACTCAAACAAAGCCTTCAGTTCCGTAGCATCATGAGGCTTCATTTTCCCAGCCAATACCAAACTCAATTGTTTGCGTCGTAAAGCCGCGTTAAAACGGTCTTTTTCCAAATCAGTTTCTGGAACAATCTCGTCGATAGGCGTTGGGCGCCCAGTTTCATCGACAGCAACAAAGGTATAAATGGCTTCATTAGCCAAGGATCTTACTCCAGATTCTCGGTCTTCAATCCAAACATCAATATATACCTCCATAGAGGTTTTAAAGGCTCTAGAAACCTTTGCTTCCACAGTGACCACACTTCCTAAAGGAATAACTCTATTAAACGCAACGTGATTAACCGAAGCAGTCACAACAATACGTCGGCTGTGGCGTCTGGCAGCAATACTTGCTGCTCTGTCCATACGCGCCAAGAGTTCCCCTCCAAACAAATTATTAAGCGGATTGGTTTCGCTTGGAAGTACCAAATCGGTCATTATACAGACAGAATCATTGGGATGTTTGGGTTGCATTGCTTGTGTTTTTTAATTGTGGTGCAAAGATAGGTTGGATTTGGGATTTTTTTCCACGAATGCACGAATAATGATAAAGTGTTCTTGAAAAATATAACGATAGTTGTTTCTGATATGCTAATGGTTGTCAGTGTTTTTCAACAAGTACACGAACCATTCTATCAAATGGAATGAATTAAAAAACGAGAAAATTCTTTGAAGTGAGGAGTAGACTTTCTATTATGAATTCAGAAGCATCAATCAGCAATCTGAAATCAACATTCAACAATCAAAAATCTATTATTCCAACTCCCTTACCAACAACCAAGCTTCCTTGTTGTAGTTTTGACGAATATCACGCAAAGCATTTAGAGCTTCATTTCCGGTTTCATAACTAGAATAGACCACTTCATGCAATCCGTACTTATTGACGCCTATTTTACGAGCTTTAAATCCGAGTGCTTGTAGTTCTTCAACTTTGGAGTTGGAGTTTTCCTCAACTCTATAAGCACCAGCAATAATATGATATTTGCCTTGTTGTTTTTCAACATTCAAGGTTGCCGCTGGTAATGGGTTTTCAATAACGAAAGTGGCTTCTTGCACTTTGGCATCCAATTGTTCAGAAGCAGCTTCTTGAGCTAATTGGTTATGAGTTTCAACTTGATTGCCATAATAGTTTGAAACGGCAAAACCGCCAGCAGTCAACGCAATAAGTGCTACTGCAGCATATTTAAGATATGGTCTTGCAGTGGTTGAGTCTCTCGAAATTCGTCTTTCAGGAGTGATGCTGATAGGAATGATATCTTCTAGCGTTTCTACTTGCTGTTTATAAACTTCACGATTAACGTTAGAAGCTTTAAATTCAGAAAGTCCAAAAGCTTCCGTTAAGAAATTGCTATTGTTAGACGGTTCAAAAAGAATCTTTCCGTCGCTATTTAATATTAAATCGCCAATGGAGCTAAAACTTAAAGTCTCGCCTTCGTTCAAAAATGATTTGATCGACTTGACTTGTTTGCTGATTTTCTGAACAGCAATTTCATAAGGAATCTTTTCTGCGTCGGCAATATAACTGGCCAATAAGCCATCATTATGCTGTAATTGCTCATTGAATGAAATCACTTTTTTAGGCGGAAAAAAAGTATGATTGCTTTCATCAATTGTAGCAGAGACACGTTTGGTCAAAAAAGCACCAAATTCCGGAATCGTTACGCAATCGTAACGGTAGAGTAAATCGCTTATGTAAGTTTCTATATGCATCGAAACAAAGTTAGTAATTTTTGATTTTGGTGGAAATTAAACCCCTACTATTTATTAACATTGCTTAAGTTTAGACAGTTTTCCCTCTAAATCAATCGGATAGATGTCAGATCAGGACTTAATTTATGTTCTTGCCTTGCAAAATGTACCTAAAATAGGGGACATTACGGCCAAAAAGCTGATCGCCCACTGCGGATCTGCGGAAGCGGTGTTGAAAGAAAAGAAACATCTTCTCCTACAAATCGACGGCATTGGAAGCAGTATGTTGCAAGATGTTTATAACAAAAATCATTTGTTGGCTGCCGAAGCTGAATTGAAATTTATAAAAGAGAATACTATTACTTGTTTGTATTTTATGGACGGCAATTATCCTGAAAAATTAAAACATTGTATCGACGGGCCGATTCTCTTATTTCAATCAGGTCAAGTGGATTTAAAAAAGCAACGACTCATCAGTATTGTGGGTACGCGAAAGATTACGTCTTCTGGCGTGGCATTTTGTGAACAGTTAATAGAACAATTAGCCGTTTTTAATCCTGTGATTATTTCAGGATTTGCTTATGGTACCGATATTACAGCTCAGAAAGCGGCATTAAAGCACAATCTGCAAACAGTAGGTTGTTTGGCACACGGTCTGAATCAAATATATCCGAAGGTGCACAAAAGATATGTAGCGGAAATTGAAAAAAACGGTGGCTTCTTAACCGAGTTCTGGAGCACTTCAAATCCGGAGCGCGAGAATTTTTTAAAACGAAACCGTGTCATTGCTGGTGTGAGCGAAGCGACGATCGTCATTGAATCGGCCGAAAGGGGAGGAAGCTTGGTTACTGCTGATATTGCGAATTCCTATAATAGAGACGTTTTTGCCGTGCCTGGAAGAACCACGGATTCTCAAAGTACCGGTTGCAATAACTTGATCAAATATCAAAAGGCTCATTTGTTATCTACGCCTATGGATGTGCCTTATATTTTGAATTGGGAATTGGAAACGAATAAAAAGCCTGCCATTCAAAAGCAGTTGTTTGTCGAACTGGAAGATGACGAAAAAATCATTTATAATTTTCTAAAGACACTGGAGCCTCAACTTTTAGATAGCATTGCTTTAGAATGCAGCATGCCTATTTTTAAAGTGGCGGGCGTGCTTTTAAATATGGAACTCAAAGGCGTGATTAGGCCACTTCCTGGGAAGTTGTTTGAGGTCATCTAATCAGAAGACCTCTCAGGTTTTAAAAACCTGAGAGGTCTCTCCAGAATTAATACCCCAACTTCGTACGAACACGTGCCAAAACCTCATCCGCCACAACTTTCGCCTTTTGAGCACCAATCGCAAGAGCATTGTCTATCTCGTCTAAGTGGCTCATATAATAATGGTAACGTTCGCGTTGGGTTTCAAATTTTGAAACGATCAATTCGTACAAGGCTTGTTTGGCATGTCCATAACCATAATTACCTTGCTCGTAATTCTGTTTCATCTTGGCGATATCTTCATCAGAAGCTAACAAGCTATAAATCGCGAAACAATTACAAGTACTCCAATCTTTTGGATCTTCCAATGCAGTGCTATCCGTTTCAATGGACATGATTTGCTTGCGTAACTGCTTATCTGGTAAAAATATATTGATGAAATTATTTTTGCTCTTACTCATTTTAGCACCATCGGTTCCTGGAACAAGCATGGTGTTGTCTTGAATTTTACCTTCGGGCATCACAAATGTTTCGCCCATTCTCGCATGAAAACGAGAGGCCACATCGCGAGTCATTTCTATATGTTGCAATTGATCTTTTCCTACTGGAATAATTTCAGCATCATACAATAAAATATCTGCGGCCATTAACATCGGGTAGGTAAACAAGCCGGCATTCACGTCTTCTAATCGGTCGGCTTTATCTTTGAAACCGTGTGCCAGAGTTAAGCGTTGGTAAGGGAAAAAGCAACTCAAATACCAAGAGAGCTCGGTCGTTTGAGGGATATCACTTTGACGGTAGAACACTACTTTTTCGATATCCAATCCAAATGCTAGCCAAGTTGCCGCAACACTATACGTATTGTGTCGTAAGGTTTCAGCATCTTTAATCTGAGTAAGTGAGTGCATATCTGCAATAAACAAAAATGAATTGTTCTTGTCGTCATTTGTCATCTCAATTGCTGGAATGATTGCACCTAGAAGATTTCCTAAATGTGGTGTGCCTGTACTTTGTATACCTGTGAGTATTCTTGCCATGTTTACTTTCCGCGAAAGCGGAATTCTCTTTTAATTAAACAAATTTCAATAGTAGCAAAGGTAATTTTTTTGAAGTGATAGCTCAATTAATTTAACAGGTTTTAGTCGGATGAAATTTTTGTAATAGACTGTTTAATTACTGTGAAGGCAGGAAACCTTTAGGTTCAGCGAAGTTAATCTCATTTTATTTCACATTTTTATTGACTGGATTCATTAAATGCGAATTTGATTTTTTCAAGAAATAGCTCAATTAATTTAATTAGTTTTGGACGGATGAAAATTTTCAAATACCCCCTCTGGATTCTATACCGCATTTGGTTTTACATTTTAGTAATCGTACCGATAATCATATTATTTCCAATTTTAGTCATCTCTATCTTAAAAGAAGAATGGTATCCTTATTTCTTCAAAATGGCACGTTTGTGGGCAAAAATCATTTTAATAGGGATGGGGTTTAGATGGATTATAAAAAAAGAACAAATCCCTGAACCCACCAAAAGCTATATGTTTATCGCCAACCATACGTCAATGGCTGACATTATGCTGATGTTGGTAACGGCGAAAAATCCGTTTGTGTTTGTGGGGAAGGCAGAACTGGCCAAATTTCCAATTTTCGGCTTTTTCTATAAACGCACCTGTATTTTGGTGGATAGAAGTTCTGAAAAAAGTAGAAAGGCGGTATTTTTCAGAGCCCAGAAACGACTCAATCAAGGATTAAGTATCTGTATTTTTCCCGAAGGAGGTGTGCCACATGAGGGCGTTATTTTGGACGAATTTAAGGATGGTGCCTTCCGGTTGGCCATTAGCCATCAAATCCCAATAATTCCAATGACTTTTGTGGATAATAAAAATCGTTTTTCTTATGTATTTTTTAGTGGTGGCCCAGGAAAGATGCGCGTTAAAGTACATCAGTTTTTAAGTACGGAAGGAATGACTTCAAAAGATGCTAAAGAATTGAATGAGCAAGCAAGAACGCTTATACTAGAGCAATTATTGACCGAATATAAAAACTAAAAAAGCTGCTCTTGGCACAGAGCAGCTTTTCGTCATTATTGTACCTCTACAATAATTACCTAACCAACTAAAAAATCTAAAACTTAAAACTAAAACCTGAGTAAACTCCAATAAAATAAGGTCTAAAGTCGCCTGAAGTATTGTTGAAGGTGTTAATTTGGTACTTGAACATCGGTTCAAGATTTAGTTTTAAGGTATGTGAAATGTTATAGTTCAATCCTAATCCAAAATTGGCACTATAACTTGTAGTATTGATATTGTTGGCATCGCCCAAGAGTGCTCTTTCATTATCCAAAACAGAATAGATTTCATTATTGTTCAGGAATAACGTGCTAAACCCTCCAATAACGTTCAGGCCGAATTTGCTATTGATAATATTGTATTCTACTTCTAAAGGCACTTCGATATAGCCAAATTGCTGTTCTAAAGAACCTTTAGCGTTACTAATTACAAATTGTGGTGCAGACTCTTTATTAATGCCAGAAGTGCTCATATAATCGTTCAATTTCCCTTGGTTATTGAAGTTGATGTTTCGAAGTTCAGAGCCGCCAGAATTCACATTAAAGTTGTTAATGTCCCTAAAGGTCACAACTTCGTTGGTGCTATAGCCCAAGTCAACTTTATTAATCCCCGCTCTAATTTTTATCTTATCATTGATGGCGTAACTTCCGTTAATACCATAACTCATATTTACCGCACCACTTTTGCCATTATTTACAAATTGATTGTCAATGGACGAACCTTTACCTAAACTGTTAAAATAAACAGGTGCCACACTTGGGGAAATGTTCCACCTGTTTGGTTGCTCTTCTTTTTCTTCTTCATTTATAAGGTTTGCTTTGGCAATAGCATCCTCAATGCTTTTCTCTTCTTTATTTGAAGCGATGACATCTTTATAGTCTTTAATTTTTTCGGTGTATTTTATAATATTCTGATCTGTAGACTTGGCAATTGTAGTGCGCTCTTTTTCATTTTCAAGAATAGTTTTGACAAGTTCATTACCTTGGTTTTGAGCTTCTTTGTTAGGGTCAAGTTGAGGTGGATTTGGGATGTTTTGTGCAATAACGGCTTGTTTCGAATTGGAGCTAACGGTCTTATCTTTTTGAGACGATGCTATTTTATCTTGCGGGTTAGCGGTGTTCGTGTTTCTTTTATATGAATCGTCATTGACAATCTGAGAAGCCGTTTTATCTTTTTCATTTACAGTCTTTCCGTGATGGACCTTTATAGAATTTGCAGCATCTACATCAGACGGTTCTGTATTGGCGATAACACTGGAACTATCAATTGCGTTGTCGCTTGAGTTCATGTTTTTTTGCTCAAAACCATCTGTTGGATTGGATTGGGGTCCACCTCGGGTAGTTTCAGTATCCACCACGCTGTTTTCAGGATTATCAGTTTTCACACCATTATTGAAAACATTTCCAATAGTCAACAGCATCACTAAAATAGCTGCAACTCCTGCCGTAAACCACCAAATTGGGATCACGAGACGTTTGCGCTTATTTTTATGTAAGGCGTCTTGAATGTTGTCCCAAACAGCATTATCAGGAGTTGGTTCAAAATTTTTGAAATTCTCCTGAAAAAGGCGGTCAATATGTTTTTTTTCATTCATTTATAAACTTTGTGAATGGTCTTTCAACTTATAATGTTCAATTTTATCTTTTAAAATCATTCGTGCCCTCGCAAGATTTGATTTTGAGGTTCCCGTGGAAATACCCATCATTTCTGCAATTTCTTTATGCGAATAATCATCTAATACGTACAGGTTAAATACCAATCTGTACCGATCTGGTAATTCCTGGATGATGCTCAGTAAAAAATCCAGACTGATATCTTCTTCATAAATTTCAACAGCAACATCTTCTATTTGATCCTCATTGACAATATCAAAAACACCAACACTTCGATAACGTTGAAGCGCGGTATTGATGGTAATGCGTTTCATCCAACCTTCCAAAGAACCTTTATTACCAAACTGATCAATTTTTTTAAAAATGGTCACAAAGGAATCCTGCAGATTGTCCTGTGCCTCTGCATAATTTTTCGAATACTTAAGACAAAGCGCAAACAATTGACTCGAAAAGAGCTTGTATATCTGGCTTTGAGCTTGAGCATCATTTTTTTTACACTTGATAATGAGTTGTTCTAAACTCACAGTTATAAGATTAGTGGTTTGTAACAGGTTGCGCTTCTACAACCGGCACTTCTACAATATAATATAAATCTGTTCCGCTTTCATCCTTACCTTGCCAAAATTTAAACACATAAGTGCCAGTGCTGGTGACCTTAAAATTAAAAGTGGCTTCAACTTCTGCATCTTCACTTAAACCACAATTTTGGTTTGGGAAAACCGAGTTGATGACTGCAACGGTACGTTGATTCAATTCACGTGTATAGTAAAAATCATAAAATGCATAACAACCAGCTGGCCTAATATATTTTACAGTTATTGGGTAAACTTCGCCAAGAACAAATTGCTCAGGAATGACAACGCTTTCAATAGGTAAAATTTCATTGTAAAAATCGTTGCTGTCATCAATACTACAAGATGCTAATGTGAACATCACAGCACATAGCAAAACTAGCTTTTTCATAATAATTTGATTTAGGATTCATTTTCTTTTTCATGCTGTAGATGCTCTAAAGCGATAAAGGTTGCGTTGTAAAACAAAAAAAATCCCTTTTTGGAGGGATTCTTTTATTTATTCTGATTAAAAGTAGAAAATTTGTGTTTTTAATCGTCACCAGAAGTAGCTGCCTTGGCTATTTTTCTAACCTTGGCCTCTAATTCATCCATCAATTCTGGATTGTCTTTGATTAAGGCTTTAACAGCATCTCTACCTTGACCTAATTTTGTTTCGCCGTAGCTAAACCATGAGCCACTTTTCTTTATGATTTCATTTTCAACAGCGATATCTAAAATTTCACCAACTTTAGAAATTCCTTCACCATACATAATATCAAACTCGGCCAATTTAAATGGCGGTGCTACTTTGTTCTTTACTACTTTAACACGAGTTTTGTTACCTGTGACGTTACCATCAGTTTCTTTGATTTGTGTTGAACGTCTGATGTCCAATCTTACAGAAGCATAGAATTTAAGGGCATTACCACCAGTTGTAGTTTCTGGGTTACCGAACATAACACCAATTTTTTCACGTAATTGGTTAATGAAAATCACGGTACAATTAGTTTTGCTGATGGAACCAGTTAATTTTCTTAAAGCTTGAGACATCAATCGCGCATGAAGACCCATTTTTGAGTCACCCATCTCACCTTCAATTTCACTTTTTGGTGTCAATGCGGCAACGGAGTCAATCACAACAATGTCAATCGCACCAGAGCGAATTAAATTATCTGCAATTTCCAATGCTTGTTCCCCGTTATCAGGTTGGGAAATGATCAAGTTCTCTAAATCTACATGTAAATTTTCAGCATAAGTTCTGTCAAAAGCATGCTCAGCATCAATAAATGCAGCAATACCTCCAGTTTTTTGAGCTTCGGCGATGGCGTGCAAGGCTAGGGTCGTTTTACCAGAAGATTCTGGGCCATATATTTCAATAACGCGACCACGCGGATAACCACCAACTCCTAAAGCAATATCCAAACCTAAGGAGCCTGAAGAAATTGCTTCAACATCCACGACAGCTTGGTCGCTCATCATCATTACAGTGCCTTTCCCGTAGGATTTATCCAACTTGTCTAAGGTAAGTTTTAGGGCTTTTAATTTTGCTTCTTTTTCACTACTCATTTGTTTCTCTTTTTCTAATTTTTAATGAAGCTAAATTACGACCTTTTTTTCACCTAATATAATCTTATGACGCAACCTTTTTATTGTTTCTGCATCTTCTTATTAAGATTGGAAAATCTTGCAATGAAAGTTTAGAAAAATTATTTTGAAAATGCACCTGAGAGGATTCTTGGGTGCTTTTTTGATTTAAGGACAATGATGGATGACGAAAAAACGGTTTCACAGAGTTCCGCTGAGAAATCGCTGAGTTTCACGGAGAAAAACTTTAGTAGATTGATTCAATGATTCTTCACGTTGACAATTGTCTAAGATAAATTCCCGCGGATGACACTGATTTTTGCAGATGGATAGATGTAAATCAGAGTTGATATTAATGTTGAGGTAAGAAAACTCTAGCTGATGATCTGTAAAAGAATTATTTGTAAACCGCCGACTGCCAACTGCCATCTGAGGACTGCCGACTGGAGACTGGCGACTGCCGACTGCCGACTGTTTTGATAGCTATTCCACAAAGTTACACAAAGAAGGCCAAAAGTTGCACAAAGAAGAAAGTTAATAAGTATGGCAAAAGTTTATGCCTATCAAAATAGGAGTTGAGCATTTTATTTTTTTTCTTAACTAGAAACTAGAAACTAGAAACTAGAAACTAGAAACTAGAAACTAGAAACTAGAAACCAGAAACCAGAAACCAGAAACCAGAAACCAGAAACCAGAAACCAGAAACTCTGAAAAACTATGACTGAAAACTTTTTTCCCTTACCTTTGCACCCACTTTAACCTTAAAAAATTAGTATAGCATGCAACTGTACAATAACTTAAGCGCTAAAGAAAGAGCAGCACTTATTGAGCAAGCGGGCAAAGACCGTTTGACCATCTCTTTCTATGCCTACGCCAAAATTGGCAATCCTAAAATTTTTAGAAATGACTTATTTCTAGCTTGGAACGAACTCGACGTATTGGGTAGAATCTACGTGGCCCATGAAGGCATCAATGCCCAATTGTCTTTACCAGCCGATCAATTTGAAGCTTTTAAAGCGCATTTAGATAGCATTTCCTTTTTGGAAAACGTCCGACTTAACATTGCCGTTGAGCATGACAATTTCGCGTTTTTAAAACTCAAAATCAAAGTGCGTGACAAGATTGTCGCCGATGGTTTAAACGATGACACTTTTGATGTGACCGATATCGGCGTTCATGTGGATGCTGAACGTTTTAATGAACTCATTGAAGACGAAAATACCGTTTTGGTCGATATGAGAAATCATTATGAAAGTGAAATCGGCCATTTTAAAAACGCCGTCACTCCTGATGTGGATACGTTTAGAGAATCCTTGGATATTATTGAAGAAGATTTAAAAGACCATAAAGAAGATAAAAACTTGGTCATGTATTGTACGGGCGGTATCCGTTGTGAAAAAGCAAGTGCCTATTATAAGCATAAAGGCTTTAAAAACGTGTTTCAGTTAGAAGGCGGCATCATTAATTATGTGCGTCAAATCAAAGAAAAAGGCTTAGAGAATAAATTTATCGGTAAAAATTTTGTGTTTGACGAACGTCGTTCAGAGCGTATTTCAGACGATGTCATTGCGCATTGCCACCAATGTGGAAACCCTGCCGATTTGCATACCAACTGTGCCAATGACGCCTGCCATTTACTTTTTATCCAGTGTGAAGAATGCAAGAAGAAAATGGAGGCTTGCTGTTCAACCACCTGTATGGAAGTGAATCGCTTGCCTTATGAAGAGCAAAAGGAAATGCGTAAAGGTCAAGGCAATAGTAACGATATCTTTAAAAAAGGACGCGCTGGCCATTTACCATTCAAGCAAGATTTGCGGAATATTTTTGACAGCTTTGAAACTCTCAAATCTTAAATATAGATCTATGCAAGTTATGGCCTTCAGGACGCTTAGAACGGAATAAATGCATTGGGTGTAACTATTGTGTGGAAATGTCGCCAAGCCAGTTTCAGATGTCAAAAAAGGATGGAAAAAAAATGTTTTTTACGTTGAAATCAAACGCTTATACTATTTTTGGAAGCTTGAGAGAATGCTTCAAAAGCTGGTCTTGTCAAAATCTTTAGCGTTAAAATTATTTGATTAACACATCAAACAAATGAATATTTACAAACTTTTACAACTCAATAGAAAAATAAAAAGCCATAGAATTAAATTTCTAGCACTCTATATGTTGCATAAGTTTAACCAACGCTATTTAGCTGTCAATTTAGATCCTGTTTTGGCTTGTAATTTACGTTGTAAAATGTGCTACTTTACAGATGCCGATTATGTAAAAACCTTAAAAGGTCAATTTAGAGAAGATGAATTAAACCAGGTAGCAAAAACAATATTCAATCGGGCTTTAAAACTTCAAATTGGCTGTGGTACCGAACCAACGTTATACAAAGATTTGGTGAAAGTTGTGGAGTTGGGTAAAACGTATAAGGTGCCCTATATTTCCATCACCACCAATGCCAATTTATTGGATGAAGAAAAAATTGAAGCGCTTTTGAAGGCCGGTTTAAACGAGTTTACACTCTCGCTTCATGGCGTTCATAAGGAAAGCTATGAGAATTTTATGCAAAAAGCTAGTTACGAGAAGTTTCATAATTCATTTAAAGCCTTTGAAAAATTAAAGAAACAATACGATTTTAAAGTCCGAATCAACTACACCTTCAACAAGGATAATTTTTATGAATTAGCTGATTTCTTCAAGCATTTTAATGGCGAAAGTTTTGATATTCTTCAAATTCGTCCCATTCAGAAAATTGGAAATACCGAATACAACGATTTCGATTTAGATAGTATTCGAGACCATTATCCACAATTAATTCATGAAATTAGAATGCAGTGCAAGGAAAATCATATCACACTATTAGCACCAAATTCCATACCTAAAAACCAAAGAGCTAATGCTTCAAGTTTAATTTTCGATTACACTTTTTGTTATGTTTCTCCCCAAAAATTTTGGAAAAATGGTTTCGATTGGAACAATGAAAGTTTCAATTCCTACTCCAATAAAATTGGATGGAGCACCGTGCTATGGTCTAATATATTTAAATCTGAAAGGGATTTAAAATCTATGTCAAATAGATTAAACTACGAGATAGAATTCAATTAAAAAAGGTTATTTTAAAGTCCGTAAATAATATTACCTTTACATTCCAAAGTATTTTCTTTGATTTGGATTTCCTATGAATATGGAAATCACAGAAATAAAAATAGTTATTTATTAATTATCTTCTGAAACTCAAGGGGTTCAGAATCGATATATACATAAAATATATGAGTTGTAATAGTTGCTCAACCGGAAAGGGTGGACAACCAAAAGGATGCAAAAACAATGGTACTTGTGGCACAGATAGCTGCAATAAATTAACTGTTTTTGATTGGTTGGCCAACATGTCTCTCCCGCAAGGCGAAGAGCCTTTTATAGGTGTCGAAGTTCGTTTTAAAAATGGACGTAAAGAATATTATAAAAACACAGAAAATTTAACCTTAAGCATTGGCGATGTGGTTGCTACTCAAGCGCCATCGGGACATGATATAGGTATGGTAACTCTTACTGGAGAATTGGTGAGAGTGCAAATGAAACGTAAACACGTTAAAATTGACGATGAAGAAGCCGTTTTAAAAATCTACCGTAAAGCCTCCCAACGGGATATCGACATTTGGTCGGAAGCACGCGATAAGGAAGAGCCTATGAAGGTCAAAGCGCGACAGTTTGCCATTGACTTGAAATTACACATGAAGATTTCTGATATTGAATATCAAGGAGATGGCAGTAAAGCTACTTTCTATTATACGGCCGAAGAGCGCGTTGACTTTAGGGAATTGATAAAATTGTTCGCTAAAGAATTCCGTACCAGAATTGAAATGAAGCAAGTAGGTTTCCGTCAGGAAGCTGCACGTCTTGGCGGGATTGGATCTTGCGGACGCGAATTATGCTGTTCAACGTGGTTGACTGATTTCAGATCCGTCAGTACATCAGCGGCACGTTACCAACAATTATCGCTTAATCCGTTAAAGTTAGCGGGTCAATGTGGTAAATTGAAATGTTGTCTCAATTACGAGTTGGACTCGTATTTGGATGCCCTAAAGGATTTCCCGAAAACAGATATCAAACTCTACACTGAAAAGGGCGCTGCAGTATGCCAAAAAACAGATATTTTTAGAGGTCATATGTGGTTTGCCTATGAAGGGGAATGGATGAATTGGCATAAATTGACTACCGATCAGGCTAACGAAATCATTGCTTTAAATAAGAACAAACAAAAGGTGGCCAGTCTTGAAGAATATGCTGCAGAGCATGTTGAAGACGTCAAATCTGATTTCGGTAATGTGGTTGGTCAAGATAGTTTAACACGTTTTGATAGTCCAAAACGCAAAACCAAACGTAAAAACACCAAGAGCAAAACTAAAAAAACGGGACAACCGCAGCAAAAGATTGATCAACCAGTCGCACAGGCAAAACCTGTGGAGAAAACTGCTCAGAAAAAAAGAAGAAAGCCAAACCCGAAAAAATCAAACCCTAACGATGCCAAGTAAATTTTCTTGGATGCTGTTAACCACTGTGATTTTGGTGTTTAGCTGTGATTCCAAACAAATTTTTGACGAGTACAAATCCGTGCCAAATCAATGGAACAAGGATAGCTTAATTTCCTTTACCGTAACACCACCAGATTCCACCAATCTTTATAATCTGTTCATTAACATCAGAAACACCAACGCTTATAAATTCAATAATCTGTTTTTGATTGCAGAAATGAATTTCCCTAACGGAAAAACCATTACCGATACTTTAGAGTACCAAATGGCAAAACCGAATGGCGAACTCATGGGCGAAGGATTTACCGATATTAAGGAAAATAAATTGTGGTATAAGGAAGGCGTTAGGTTTGACGAAATTGGCGACTATAGTATTACTATTCAACACGCCATGCGTAATAATGGTGAGGTCAATGGCGTTGATAACCTACAAGGAATTACCGACGTTGGATTTAGAATAGAACCAACAAAGAATTAATTTAAATTATGGCAAAAAAGAAAGCAGAAACTCAAAATTTTTCCAAATATATCAGGTGGTTTAGGATTACCATCATAGGCGGTTTATCGCTCCTTGCATTGTTCTTTTTATTAGCGTCTTGGGGAGTTTTTGGTGAAATGCCCGACCATACACGTTTAGAGAATCCTTCTACAAATCTTGCTACCGAAATCATCTCTTCAGATGGCGAACTGTTGGCAAAAATTTACCATAATGATAACCGTACTCCAGTAGACTTTACCGAGTTGCCCGATCATTTGGTCGAGGCTTTGATCGCTACCGAAGATGCGCGTTTTAGGGAGCATTCGGGGATTGACGTTAGAGGTACCTTAAGAGCAATAGTAAAATTAGGTGGCGGCGGAGGTGCGAGTACGATTTCACAGCAATTGGCAAAGCAGCTATTTCATGGTGAAGGCTCAAGAAACATCATGGATAGAATTGCACAAAAAGCGAAAGAATGGATCATTGCCATCCGCTTGGAACGTCAATACACCAAAGAAGAAATTATAGCGATGTATTTCAATATCTATGATTTTGGAAACAATGCGGACGGTATTCGAAGTGCAGCTAGAATTTATTTTGATAAGGAACCAAAAAATTTGGATATCAAGGAAGCGGCAATGTTGGTAGGAATGTTTAAAAACTCGTCGCTTTATAATCCGAGACCTACTCGTAATCCAGAAGGTACTCGAAATCGACGCAACGTCGTTCTGAACCAAATGGAGAAGTACAATTATATTACTTCAAATGTTGGTGATTCCCTTAAGAAATTGGATTTGGGACTGCGTTACAAACCAGAATCCCATCGCGATGGATTAGCAACTTATTTCAGAGCCTATCTTACTGATTTTATGAAAGATTGGATCAAAAATAATCCAAAACCAGACGGTACAGGACTTTACAGTTTGTATGATGATGGTTTAAAAATTTATACGACGATTGATTCCCGAATGCAACAATATGCTGAAGATGCTGTTCACGAACATATGGCGCAATTGCAGAAAGAATTTTTCCATCAAAATACACCAGACCGCAATAAAACCGCACCGTTTTTAGATTTAAAGCCGGAAGAAATTACAAGTTTACTTAACAGAAGTATGCGTCAGTCTGAGCGCTGGCGAGTGATGAAGGCCAATGGTAAAAGTGATAATGAGATTATTGCCTCTTTTGATAAACCAACGCCAATGACTGTGTTCTCATGGAAAGGGGAAATCGATACGATCATGAAACCAGCGGATTCCATGCGCTATTATAAAACATTTTTGCATGCGGGGATGATGTCCATGGATCCACAAACGGGCCATGTTAAGGCTTGGGTAGGCGGTATCAATTACCGACATTTTCAATATGACCACGTTAAACAAGGGAAGCGTCAGGTAGGTTCTACTTTTAAGCCTTTTGTGTATGCGACGGCTATTGATCAATTGCATTTATCGCCTTGTGATACCCTTCCAAATACAAGAATAACGATCGAAGCTGGCAAATTTGGAAATCCGTTGCCATGGAGTCCTGAGAACTCTGATCGTAAATATGGAGGATTTAAAACTTTAAAGAGAGCCTTAGCCGAATCAATTAATACCATTACGGCGCGCTTGATGGATCAAGTAGGTCCTCAACCTGTTATTGATATGGCGAAAAATTTAGGAATTGAATCCGATATGCCTGCAGTACCTGCAATTGCGCTAGGAACTCCAGATTTGAGCGTTTATGAAATGGTCGCGGCGTATGCAACCTTTGCGAATAAGGGCGTATATAACGAGCCGGTGATGGTCCTGCGCATTGAAGATAAAAACGGAACGATTCTTTACCAAGTGACACCCGAATCAAAAGATGTGTTGAGTGAGGAGGTCGCCTATGTAACGACCAATTTACTGGAAGGTGTTACACAGGGAGGGTCAGGAGCGCGTTTAAGGACAGTTGGTGCTGATAAATATAATAATGTTTATAAGGAAGTCATGACCGGCTATCCTTATGCCTTTACAAACCCCATTGCTGGTAAAACAGGAACCACACAAAACCAAAGTGATGGCTGGTTTATGGGGATGGTGCCGAATTTGGTCACTGGCGTTTGGGTTGGCGGCGAGGAGCGTGCCACGCATTTTAAAAGTATCGCTTACGGTCAAGGCGCGACTATGGCCCTGCCAATTTGGGGACTATATATGAAGAAGTGCTATGCCGATAAATCCCTTGATGTTTCCACCGCAGAGTTTGAACGTCCTGCCAATCTTACCATAAATGTAGATTGTAATAGGAGAAACGATTTTGACTCGTCTGATTCAGATGGCTTTGATGACCGATTAGATTTCTAGTTTTAATTTATATCCTATAGCTAAAAAGCCCATTCAGAATGATTTTTTCATTTTGAATGGGCTTTTTAATTCATTATAATTGATATTAAATTAGTTGATATTTTAAATAAACCCAGCAGAATCATCTTGTTTGAGGCATCAATTTTTTATAAGGTTATAAAAGTATTGAAATAAGAATTTATGATTTTAGAATTGAAACTTTTTTGTCGTTCTCGTCTTTTCAGATACATTTAAAGAAATAAAAAAATTCAATTTCATTTAAGTCACACCCTCTTAAAACCTAAATCATTTTAGATTGGTTTTTATATTTCGTAATTTTCAAACTCCTAAAAAAAGTATTCATGATTAATAAAAAAGTAGCCAGCGTTACAGAAGCCATGTACGATGTTAAGGACGATATGACCCTTATGGTCGGTGGTTTTGGACTTTGCGGTATTCCTGAAAACGCAATCAATAATCTCGTCAAGATGAACGTAAAAGGCTTGACCTGTATTTCCAATAATGCTGGGGTCGACGATTTTGGTTTGGGCTTGTTACTGCACAAGCGCCAAATCAAAAAAATGATTTCCTCGTATGTGGGAGAAAACCAAGAATTTGAACGTCAAATGCTGAGTGGGGAACTGCATGTGGAGCTCGTGCCACAAGGAACACTTGTGGAACGCTGTAGAGCTGCCCAATCGGGCTTCCCGGCCTTTTTTACACCAGCAGGTTACGGAACTGAAGTTGCCGAAGGTAAAGAGGTCCGCGAATTCAATGGGAAAATGTATGTCATGGAAGAAGCTTTTAAAGCCGATTTTGCTTTCGTTAAAGCCTGGAAGGGCGATGCTGCCGGCAATTTGATCTTTAAAGGCACGGCGCGAAACTTTAATCCATCCATGTGTGGCGCCGCAAAAATTACCGTTGCTGAGGTGGAGGAACTGGTTCCTGTTGGAAGTTTAGATCCTAATCAAATCCATATTCCTGGCATATTTGTCCAACGTATTTTTCAGGGGGAAAACTATGAAAAACGCATTGAACAATTGACGGTTCGAAAAAGGGCGTAAGTGTTTAAATTTTGACAACGTCAAAACTATTTCACGTGCAGTTAATGAAGTAGCTTGAAACTGTGCTCAGAATATATAAAATGGAGATAAAAGTATAAATTGATGAGATCCCCGCCTTCGCGAGGATGAAATAACTATAAAGAAATGTTAGATAAAATAGGAATCGCAAAACGCATCGCACAAGAAGTTCAGGATGGCTATTATGTCAATCTTGGGATCGGTATTCCAACTTTGGTTGCTAATTACGTAAGAGATGGGATAGAAGTGGAGTTTCAAAGCGAAAATGGCGTTTTGGGCATGGGACCTTTCCCTTTTGAGGGAGAAGAAGATGCCGATTTGATTAATGCCGGAAAACAGACAATTACGACTTTACCAGGTGCCAGTTTTTTTGATTCGGCCATGAGTTTCTCTATGATTAGAGGACAGCACGTCGATCTGACCATTTTAGGAGCCATGGAAGTTTCTGAAGATGGCGATATTGCCAATTGGAAGATTCCTGGCGTGATGGTAAAAGGTATGGGCGGTGCCATGGATTTAGTAGCAAGTGCACAAAATATCATAGTGGCCATGATGCATACCAATAAAGCAGGAGAATCCAAATTACTCAAAAAATGTTCCTTGCCCTTGACAGGTGTGGGCTGTGTGAAAAAAATAGTGACCAACTTGGCTGTTTTGGAAATAACCGATCAAGGGTTTAAATTGTTGGAGCGAGCTCCAGGAATATCGGTAGAAGAGATTATAAAAGCGACCGAAGGGAAGTTGATTGTAGAAGGAGATATCCCAGAAATGGTCTTATAGAAGTTATATTTAAAACTTTATTAGTCGGCAATACACGAATCCGTTGAGAGAACGATTTGTGTATTGTTGGCTTTTTTTATTCAGAGAAATTCGTTACAATTTCACTCAATTATCACAAGAAAATCACTTGTAGGAATTATCTCTATAACATGGATAAAATGTTAAAATTATATGTATTTTGTCGAATAATAATGTGTTTTGACTGATTTGTGAAAAAAATATTAGATATTTACGAAACGCAATAAAAATAACCTATTTATTAACTTTAATAAAATCGTAACTTTTTTTGTCCCAAATATTACCATAAACCTAACTTGTGATTAGCCTCAAATCTACCATAACTTTTGACTTATGAACAGTGCCCCAAATCTACCAAGACCTACTTTTTTTGAAAACAAATTATTTCAGTCTTTTCAAAAAACATTCAGATTACTTAAAGGAATCTTAATGCTCACGAAAAAAATATTCATGCTCTAACCAGAGCCCCAAGGTAAAGTATGAATTTTTTTGTGAGTTTATTCTTATTTAGGAAACTATTTTGAATGCTGAAATCTCAGGAGATGCCTTAAAAGTATTCTAATTCAACTTTATTCATGCTGCATAAAGATGTGGCAATGCACACCTTCTACCCCTATATTCCGAAGGGAAACGACATTCCTAAAATATTCTAAGCTGCTAGTCTTTTGCATTAAAGGACAAGAGTTATTTCCAGAGCTAAAATTATTTTCGGTATGAACACGAAATCGATGTAGTAAAATTATGTATTTGTTAAAATTTTAATAACTTTACCTTGAATTTTATAATTCATTTAGCGATCAATCAAAATTCATGAATAAAATATATTTGATACGAGTCGTATTGATGTTTTAACTTCATGTGTTTTGTGAGATTTTGCGTTATCTGCCTTGAGAAAAACTAGATTTTAAGAGGTTAATAACGGCAAACAATTAAAAAATTCATTTCTGGGTTTACTTAGAAATTATAAGGGAATTGAAATTATAACAGAAGGCTAATTCATGTTATTTTTAAAAGTAAGTTCAGATTTAGGTCTGAACTTTTTTTGTTGAGATAAAAGGGTACTTTTTAAAAAGAAGTCTCAAATCTTTCAGAAGTTAGTTAAAGATCAAGGAATATTCTTGGTAAGTACTACAATTTATGCGTGGCATCAAGTTAATTTATACCGGAATAGTTTTATATATCTAAGCTTTTATCTTAATGGCTTATTTTTTTATTTTGAACCATTAAGGATTAAGATTATTAAGGTCGTTCTGTAATCAGGTTAGTTAGCGAAATCGACCCCTAAGCTGATGGCCTTGGGTATTGCTAAATATGAACGATTTCACTTTTCTCCAAAATCGCATCGCCTCGCAATCTTAAGAAGATTTGCGCCACCGCAATTGTGTCCTTTTCGCAATAGATGACGATGCGGTCAAGATCATTTTCTTCATAATATACACGACAAACCTCACTACCATCGATATCATCTTTAGGTGAAGGAATCCCAAGTACGTTTGTCAATAGTTTTAGAGAGGTAAAGTTTTTATAATCGCCAAACTTCCAAAGTTCCAAGGTATCGAGATGCGGAACTTCCCAAGGCTTTTTTCCGAAGAGATTCAATTTATAAGGTAATTCGATATTATGGATGATCATGCGTCTTGCGATATAGGGAAAGTCGAATTCCTTCCCATTATGGGCACATAATAAATGTTTGTTTTGGCTGAAATGTGATAAAATAAGATGATTAAAATCTTTTAATATTTGAATTTCTTCACCATAAAAGGAAGTAACTCTAAAGGTTCGGACATCTTCTTGGAATTTAAAATAGCCCACCGAAATACAGACGATTTTTCCAAACTCTGCCCAGATTCCTGCGCGTTCGTAAAACTCTTCTGCCGAAACTTCCGCGCGTTGATATTTCGATTTGAGATCCCAAAGCTCCTGTTTTGTTTGGTCCAGTTCTGAGAAATGACGTGTTTCCGGAACGGTTTCGATGTCCAGGAACAAAATGTCTTCAAGATTGAGTTTGTTGATCATGCTCACTTCCTGCGAAGGCAGGAATCTTATTAATTAATACCTATCTATTTTTATTCGAAATAAGAATTCTTTTATTTTTAGTATCTAATTCTGTGAGGTCATCACATACGCTTCATCAATAAATGTATAAATGTCTGCGTTAAAAGGATCTTCAGATTCATCAACCTTTAAGGAACGGTTGCCCAAACGCACAATGATCATATTGTCATCTGGTTGCACAATCACATATTGACCTAAATGGCCCCGCATCATAAAAAAGTCTTTTCCCTTATAATCTTGAATCAGCCACCAGCCATAACCATATTGTGGACTTTCAGTGAAACGTGGTGTTACCGATTTTGCCACAAATGCAGAATCTATAATTTGTTTGCCATTCCATTTGCCATGATCCTTGAATAGCTTGCCATATCGCGCAAAATCCTTCGCATTACTGGCGATACAGCAAAAGGCTTTGACCAAATCATGGGCTTTACTGTCCACTTGCCAAAGGGTGGAATTTTCGCTTCCCAAAGGTTTCCAAAAGGATTCTGATAGATAATCATATAGTTTTTTGCCTGTAGCTTTTTCAATGACCATTGCCAACAATTGGGTGTCGCCACTGGAGTATTTATATTTTTGACCAGGATCAGCTTCCATTTTTAAACCTAGAATTACTTTGGCGAGGTCGTCATCAAAATACGCACGCGTCGTAATCGATAATGGGGAATAATAAGCCTCTACCCAATCGGTGCCAGAACTCATGGAAGCCAAATCACCAATGGTCATTTTTGCAGCTCTCCCTTCACTAAATTCAGGAAAGTAATCGCCTACGAGTTGATCCAATCCTTTGATGTGACCTTCTTCTATGGCTTTTTGCATCAATCCTGAAACATAGCTTTTAGCCATGGAGAACGAGTTTGATTTTGAGTTTTCGCCAAATCCTTCATAATAATTCTCAAACCAGATACTATCATTTTTGATGATGACATAGGCGATTGTTCCTAAATCCTTATTGATTTTTTGGAGCGTTTCGGTTTCTGTCACGGAGTTGTAATGGACGTGGTTTGGCCAAGGTTGCGCTGTTCCGTTCGCAACTACTTCATTATCAAATTCTTTAAAATCTTCTAAAAAAGCCGTAGTGTGACCTTTGATATAGATGGATCTCGCTGCTTTTAACAAATAATCAGTGTCTGTGATGTACAAAACGGCTACAGTCAGCACAAGTAAAACAAGGATCCATTTAAGGAATTTTTGAAGAAATTTCATAAGGTTGGTGTTTAGTGGATTAAATATAAGGAATTAACTTGCAAGTTGAATGCAAGACCTCACAGGTTTTAAAAACCTGTGAGGTCTGTCGCTATGTTTAAAACAAACGTTGCTGTTTATATGGACTTTCATGCTCCAATAGCCATTGTTTACGCTGTAATCCTCCGGCATATCCCGTAAGGCTTCCATCACTACCAATAACGCGATGACAAGGAACCACAATCCATAATGGATTTTTGCCGTTGGCATTAGCGACGGCTCTAATGGCTTTGACATCGCCGAGTTGCTGGGAAAGTTGTAAATAGGATATGGTTTTTCCGTAAGGAATGGTTTGGAGTAAGTTCCAGACGTTCTTCTGAAATTCAGTGCCTTCTGGATTTAATTGAAGGTCGAATTGAGTCCGTATGCCTTCAAAATATTCGTTGAGTTGCCGGGCGCAATCTTCAAGTTCTAAAGCAATGATGTCGGTTTCTTTTTCTTCAGAATCCAAAATGGAAATGGAAGCAATACCGTCTTCGTCACGTATCCCCCCGAGCAACTGCATCTTGATTAATGCAATAAGATTATTCAGGTAG